>DASWDL010000082.1:0-11360 GCA_036395315.1 Nitrososphaeraceae archaeon | reverse complement strand
AGCAAGTTCTAGGACAGACTCTATGCCAATTCTCTTCAGTTTAGCTATTTGGACAGGCTTAATTCCAGGTAAATCTTCAAGATGCAGGTCTGTGACAGCTTGGGACGACATAATATTCTTGACAACAGTTGAGATTTTTTTTGACACATTTAAAGTTGAGAGCTACAAAAGTACAGGGGGACTGGGTTATCAACAGCCTTACTAACTTGTAAACTTGAATGCTCATGGATTATAGTTGAACCGCTAATTGCAATTTCGAGGCGATAAAGAGGTGTACTGCCAGAACTGTATCAACATGTCAATTATGATCAGTTGTCAGCTGAGAGTAATTAAATTTTAATAAATTGACCAAAATAGCCGATCCCGCTTTAGACAGACCAACAATTATGCCCCTAACCCTTATTGTGGAGAATCCAAAATCAAACGATACCTATAATAAAATTTCAAATTCATTGAATATATATAGTAGCACATTTGTTAAACTCGACTGAGTGAACCGACCGATTGGAGATAGGAGCCGTTATGTATTCCATTATAGGCGAGATTGGTAAAGAAAAAATTCAGAGCGACGTAACTTCCGATATTGGATTATCTCGATACTACATTCAAATGATAATGGGTAAATGTGAAAGGCATATTGGAGTTACTGATGAAGAGACAACTGGTTCACTTTGTGAAGCACTATTACATTTTATGTTAACAGTTTGTACATTACCATCTAGCAGAAAGGTACAGATTAACAATGTAGATTTAGATATAGTAATTCCTAATATTAATACACTGAAAAATTTTCCAGATAGAGCAATTGTCATCCAGATTTCTAAAGGGCCTAATGAGATGAATGAGTATCAATCTAGGAATTTTATACAAGTTCAGCCTAATGACAAGAATTTATGGATAATATCAAAGCACCAACTTTCTAAGCGGTACATAAATTACATAGTCAAGCTAAAGGGAAATACAAAGTACGGACCTGACGAACGAAACTTCTCCCATATCATCTACGATATACATAAATTTCTGAATCAGACAGGAGACAAGAGCTTAAGGTTTTTTCCCACAACATGAACATTTTATTATTTGCTATTAACTGTGAAATATGGCGTATTCAAAACTGCGGACTTCAAAACAGAGCGGCCATTCCTAACTAGTATATACCTAGACCTCGGCCAAAATTAATTGCCGTCTAGTCATCACAATAATCATGGAAAGATGGACGGATGGACTTAACTAATTTCTCATTCGTATTAGTAATAATTCGCAGGTTTTTTTAATACAAGGGTTGTGGTATTGAATCCAATAAACTCACCATTTAGAGAATCGTACCTCAAGTATTATAAACCACGTTTTGAGAAGTAGAACAATGGTAACAACTAAGTCTTTGAGTACGCTAATGTTAGTTTCAGCAACTTTATCCTTGATGTTTGTGACCTTAGCATCCGGAGGTGTTGTTTTCGCAAAGCAAAAATTTACTGCAAGTCTCTCCGGAAGTAATGAGGTTCCACCAGTAAAAATCAATGCCGGTGGCGAGGCAAAATTTACATCCGTGAACAATGATACGGGATTGAAGTACAAGGTCAATGTTACTGGATTATCTGATGCAACCGGAGCACATATTCACACGGGAAAAGAAGGTAAAAACGGCGCAGTTGTTGTCGATCTTTTGAAAAATAGCAAGAAAAATAGCGTTGCCGCTGGAATGGTTATAAGAGGAAACATTACTGATTCGTCGCTAACAGGTCCTATGAAGGGAAAAACGGTAGCAGACTTGATATCTGCAATGAGTAGTGGTGACGCATATGTAAATATTCACACTCCAAAACATCCAAAGGGAGAGATTAGAGGACAATTAGAAAGTGGCAATTCTAGTTCCACCATGTCAAATCAAACAAATGTACAAGTAGGGTGAAAATATCTACTGAGTTAGCCTCAGTTGACTTATGCAACCTATTTCTTTTTGTGAGCTATACACTTAACTAAGAATAAATCTTAGTAGATTGAGAATAGAGGATATAACATGATCAAGCATTATTCAAGTTTGGCCGTTTCTATTCTGATTAGTTTGATTGTTACGTTGCTGTCCTTTGAAAATCCTGTAACAATGCCAGGTTACGCGGAGGTAAAGTCCAATTTTACTTCAACACAATGTGGCTCTAATACTACTTGTATTACCACAATTTGTATTAACAATGAGCCATGCTATACTGTTAAATCAAATTCAACAAACAGTTCTCCCGAAAATGAAGATTCAAATTCGACTAATGATGGTGGTGCACTAAACCAATTGTCTCAGATTCCCAGCGATTCAATATAAGTTGAAAGATAATTTCCCACTGTTGTTATCCATAATCTATTTACAATATTGTAGATTAACGGTCGGGGGTAACAGCTGCCCATAAAAGTGAATTTTCAAGACCACAGACAGATAAATAAAATACGATCCGGTTCCTATTATTGCTTCTTTAAGTACCAGTCTAGAGGTGTCTTCTTCAGGCAAGACCGTTTATCATTTCTTCAACTAAATAAATTTCTAAATCCAAGAGAGGAGGAGATGAAGTCTAACAGACCTTTTCAAAATGTGAACCTTTAGCGACATCTTATTTAATCAAATCACACGTTCACAGATAACTCTTTTAACAGTCAAGAATCATTAAACAACAGATAAGCATGACAAATCTTCAGAAAAAGAGTTTGGATAATCCTGATGAAGTCTGGACATTCGACAAGGGAAAATTGGAAGTCGTGGACCTAGGAGACGTGGTAATAGGTCGTTCAACTCTTGAACCTGGCTGGAGCTGGGAAAAGTGCGTTAAACCAGTCGTCAAAACGGATAGTTGTCAAGTCCAACAGATAGGTTACATGATTTCTGGAAGGATGAAAGTCGTGATGGATGACGGTACGGAACAAGAATATGGCCCGGGCGATGTTAGGTTGATCCCCCCAGGGCATAATGCATGGGTTTTAGGTAATGAGCCTGTAGTGAATATTGACTTCACCGGAATAAAGGACTATTCAAAACTGCCATAGCTGAAAATTTGCTTGAGGCTACTTTGCCTTGTAAAGTGAACCACAAAGCGGTATGAAGTATGAGAAAATCAGTCTTCTTTGGAGCTTTATTAACAATCCCATGAACTTGTAACTAGAATGAATAATGTGGATATAATTATGAGATTCTGTGTTCCCTGCAAGAGAACTGTATTGAAAGCTACATCATTGCCAGGATATTTTCTTCTATTGCAACTACCTACTATAGTCCCAAGTCGAAAACTAGGCTAGCTAATTCCAACAAAGATTCAACAATAATTAATCCTATACTATCCATGCCCTAACAATTTGCCTTTTGATTTCAAGGCCAGATAGTAGCACTATATTACCATATCTAGCCAAGCATAAACTATTGGTAGCCTAGTTCTATGCTCATAGCTTGATCATAATATTGCTTAGCGCTTGCGTTATCCCCTAGCTGTTCCAATGCAGAAGCCTTATTTCTAATGATGTGACTATTTTTGGGATCGAGGTTCAATGCCTTATCAAAGAATAAAACCGCTTGTTTGAAATTACCCAAGTATCCCTGTACAACGCCTTTACCGTCTAAGGCATTCACATGATTAGGATCTCTTTTCAGAATTTCATCGTAACAATGATCTGCCTCTCGATATTGTTGTAACGAAATGTGAGCATAGGACTTGTCTTGCCACAGACTGAGATTATCAGGAGACATCTTTAGGGCCCTATCGTAAAGAGGAATTGCTTCCTCGAATTTGTGCAGATGCAGGAGAACTACGGCTTTGTTCACCCATCCAGGTAGGAAATCAGGATCCACTTTTGTTATTCTTTCATAAGAATCTGAAGCTTTATCATATTCTTTTAGGGCGGCATAAGCGTTACCCCTCGCTAGTAATACTTGAATATTATCAGGTCGCAGTCTTAAAGATTCATTGTAATGGACTATTGCGTCTGAGAGTTTATTTTGTCGTTTTAAGACAAAACCAATGTTATGCCATATTGTGGGGTCACTAGGGTTTAGACTTTTTGCTCTACTATAGCACGCAATGGCCTCATCTAAGTTATTTATTGCATCATAAACTGTTCCTAAGTTAACCCATCCTTCAAAGATATCGGGATTAGTCTTGGTCGCATATTTGAGATATTTTAAAGCTTCGTCAATTTTTCCTTGATGATATAAAACACTACCCAGATTGATTAGTAAAGCTGTATTTTCTGGGTCCAATTCCAGGGCCCTTTCATAATACTTTTGGGCTTTCTCCGGCTTACCCTCTCTTTGAAGTGTATAGCCCATACTAACCCAGTAATCCGGGTTTGCCTCATTATTATCGGCTCCGTCGTTGCTCAATTATTTAGTTAATACATAAGCTACATACTTGATATATGTGATTTTAGTTCTGGTCTAGAAAAAAGGGTCGAGTCACCAAATTCTTCCAGCAGGAATAGAAAAATGAGTTTAGAATGTGAAAACTACGTCGCCTCAGTGGGCAGGTGAGTAAGCTGACCACCGGTTAAAGATCTCTCCCGTCGGAGAGCATTACCGAATACACCATAAATTATGACCTCATTTACCATTCAAAAAGAATTTGCAAAATCTATTTTTATCCAAATTCGATGTGAAGCTTAAAAAGTACTTTAAGGGTCGAAGTTGAGGTTCCCCATATTTTGCTGCAAAAAAACCATAAAATATTTGAAACGCAGACAACCGAAGGTTCTATCTATTTTAAACGCCCCTCGTTACGTAATTCGGATAGTATCTTCATTAAACTATCATAATCTATATCCACTTCATTCAAGATTTGGTAATAGTCAAGGACTTTGTGTTTTTTAATATACCTTTCTATCATTTGTCTTTTCTTTTGATGTGTTCGATCCTGTTTCATTCAGGTTCTACTAACAAGCCATAAGTACCTTATTTCTATTTGTATCAAACCACAAGTCTGATCGATGTACCTTAAACCAACACTTTTTCGGAAGTGGAGAAGTATTGAAGTTTCTTGACAAACCTAAAGCATGAGGTGCGCCAATCGGAGCTCATCAAGAGAATTCAAGACGTTATCCGGGACGGGTCTTTACATCATTTCGAATTTTGATATACTCATTCTTCCTTATCTTTACCTGCCTCTGTCCACAACTATCGCATACAAAAATTCTTTTGTTCCCAATGTCTAAAAAGTTAAATCCAACCTCGCCTTCAAGAACTACCATTTGTGTTGGTTTCAAGTATCCCTGATTACAATTAGAACAGAACTCTAAGACCATTCTAATTACTAAAGAAATATCCCAGATATATCTTAAATTTCCAAGAGGAATTCCAAGACTGGTTCGAATAACGGTTTTTTGTAAGAGCTCAACAGAATATTTGCTAGAGGAGACTGAGCATACGATATCTATCAGTCTCACCTTAGTAAGTAAGTTAGAAAATTATGTACTTAGAATTTTCATCTAGACTATGCAGGTCCATTGATAGGCAGCATGTCCATTGGTTTCGTACATTGTTGATATATTTTCAGAACTCTTAACCTCCATACATTGATGGCTCAATCATCCCACTTTCCTTTATTTTATAGAATTAACATTGGCAATGAAATTGAATTTGATCCTATTGTCGACTATTACCTCAGCTGCAAAGAGGCAACACACTTATTTTTATTTTTAAATTCTATTAAACTTACCCATATTGTTCAAGACTCGTGATGAATTTTCTCCTCCTAATGATCCCGAATGGTCGCATGCCAAAAGAGCGAAAAACATTTCAGATTTCCATAGGCTAGAATCGCATATCCTAGAAAAGGCCAGGGAATCAACTCTTTTAAGACGAAATTTAATGGGCAAACACGTGTGCTCCCCGTGGTGAGAATAGCTGTGCCAGAGAATTTAGCTTAACATTTACGCGGCCAGATATGTATGACTGAACCTGATTGTCTAGGAGGTTCAACGTGTAATAGTTACTAATAAATTTGAATATAACTCATATTTTTTTGAAAGCTTTATAATTCTAAAATAGAGATACGGTATGCTTATAGGAAAGCACGTGTATGTATAAACTATCTTATGGTAACATTTTCATTTAGACTAATGGACAACATCATTCTCAAGTTTGCGTTTCGGTTAGCAGGCAATATTGGAGTTCACCTAGTCATCAGCTGGCTTAATTATCTCAGTAGCCAGACCGTACACGTAAAAAGGGTTTGAGCTAAGTATTATTTCCTAAGTCGAAAGTTTTAGTATCAATATCACAAGCCTTATTCATATTGGTCATAATTTTACTGATTTTCAGAACTATAAAATAGGTTAGTATATTGGGAAAGACTACAACGAACTAACACAGTTAAAAAAATATTATAGTATCTTCCTAATCTCTTTGTATAGAATAGAAACCTCGGTTGTAAGGAAAAAAATCTGGGTCAATATCTATGCATGCTGAAATTACCTAGCTATCTATAGTGCATAAGAGTTGCAACGGGCTCTCCTGGTTTGGTTTCCCTTTGAGTCTTGATCTTTTTGACTGCATCTTCAAAATGGCGTAAAGATATTACTGCGTCAGAGGAGTGTTTTGCTGCTTCCTCTGGTGTAGGATATTTCTGAAGGTACTCATGTAACACCAAGGAAATCGCGATATTAGGGATTGCAGATACATCTGCACCACTGAATCCTTCTACCTTTTCGGCTATCTTGGCTAGATCTATACCTCGACTGAGAGGCTTACCCTTTGTGTGTATCTCAAGGATTCTGACTCGGGTTTTTTTGTCTGGATTTGGTACATATACAATCTTATCAAATCTCCCTGGCCTTAATAGCGCAGTATCGATCATATCAGCTCTATTTGTTGCAGCTATTACCACTACCCCTTGCATTTCTTGAACACCATCCATCTCAGTCAATAATTGAGAAAGCATCCTTGCAGAGCCCCCATACCCACCAGTCTCACCATCTATTCCTCCCCCTCTTGTAGAAGCAATAGTATCTATTTCGTCAAAGAATATCACACATGGAGCTGCCTGTCTGGCTCTTCTGAATATCTCTCTCACTCCTCTCTCAGATTCGCCAACCCACTTTGAAACTAATTCAGGTCCTTTTACGCTGATAAAGTTGGCTTCAGATTCGGTGGCAACTGCTTTTGCCAGCAGCGTCTTACCCGTTCCGCTAGGTCCGTGCAATAAAATACCCTTCGTAAGAGTATGGTTAAGTTCTTTGTACAGATCAGGATACCTTAACGGCCATTCAACAGCCTCTTGTAATTCACGTTTTATTTCTTCCATCCCGCCTACATCTGTCCATTTGACATCAGGTATTTCTAAATAGACTTCCCTCATTGCAGAAGGCATAACATCCCTAGTAGCAATCTCAAAGTCGTTCATAGTTATTACCAATTTACTCAACGTTTCAGGAGATATTTTTTCATCTTGTAGATTAAGTTCGGGTAATAATCTTCTCAAGCACCTCATTGCTGCCTCTTTGCACAAATACTCAAGATCAGCACCTACGAATCCATGAGTTACTGCAGCAATTTTTTCCAGATCTACATCAGACTCCAGAGGCATGTTATGCGAATGTATTTGCAATATCTCTAAACGACCTTGCTTGTCAGGTACTTTAAATTCAATTTCTCTATCGAATCTACCAGGGCGTCTTAATGCGGGATCTATTGCATTTGGCCTATTAGTGGCAGCTATCACGATAACCTTACCCCTTGATTCTAAACCGTCCATAAGGGATAGGAGCTGTGAAACTACTCTCCTTTCAACTTCGCCAGTGACTTCTTCCCTCTTGGGAGCAATTGAATCTATCTCATCGACGAAAATAATAGAAGGTGCCTTTTCACGAGATTCTTTAAAAATCTCCCTTAAGCGTGCTTCAGATTCCCCGTAAAATTTGCTCATAATTTCAGGTCCAGAAATACTAGCAAAGTGAGCATTAGTTTCATTAGCTACTGCCTTTGCCAACAACGTTTTACCAGTTCCGGGAGGGCCGCGAAGGAGAATACCCTTCGGTGCTTCAATTCCAAGTTTTTCAAATATTTCTGGGTGTCTTAACGGGAGCTCGATCATCTCCCTTACCTTTTGGAGCTCTTCTCTTAATCCGCCAATATCTTCATATGCAACTCGCGGGAGGCCTGTCGCTACTTCACCCTTTACTGATATGCGGAACGCTGTCTTTTGAGTAACTAAGACCGCCGCAGCAGGAGTAACCTCAATAACAACGAATGTGAGCCTTCCACCAAAATATGGAACTGCGATGTTATCCCCTTTTATGAGAGGTACGTTCTCTAAAGCGTCGGCTAAATATCGTTCATCAACAGGAGGTATTTCTCCTAATGGACTAACAACTATTCTCTCAGCCTGTTGTGCCTTTATTTTGGTTATTTCCACGCTGTCCCCAATAGCCACACCTGCATTATTTCTTAAAAGCCCATCTACCCTGACAATTCCTTTTCCTTCGTCTGAGGGATAAAGAGGTAAACACTTGGCAACCGTTTTTCTTTTGTTTCCCTTAATCTCAATAATATCACCGGTAGAGACACCCCTAGAGTCCATAGAGTCATAATCAATACGAGCAACTCCACGTCCAACATCCCTCGTATAAGCCTCAAGTACTTTCAGTGGTGTATCTACCATTACTAAGATAACTTTTGCCTAACTACTTATACACCTTTGGCTCAAGCGAAGAACCCACCTCTTATATGCCTCTCACAATAGGATCTTTTATTTACATCGAATGTATGTCTTTAAGGGTCTTATGTTATTTACACTAATGTCGACAGCACAATTTCTACAAGATGGGAACAATTGGCAAAGAAAAATTATAAGCATGCTTAGTGTATTCTTAAGAGTACTACAAGTATATATGAGCAGACTAGGGTGGAAATTGATGAATACCGATATTGTTCGAGAGTCTAATTCAAGTGCAAGAAAGAGAGAATTGGTTACAAAATTGGGTTCTTACCTCGACCAAATTAGTAATATTCTAACAAATACCCAATCATTGCAATGTGCAAAGAGTATTAACTTGCAGCGGGAATGGCGCGCTTAGTCCATCCGTTACATTTGAAATTAGAGGTATCGTTGTAATGCCGTGCAAGGGAATATGTCTAAGACATAGGGCTTTAAAACCAAAGGTGGCAGAAGGTGGACGATATCTCACAGGGCAAAAGCGTTGCCAGGTATGTAGTATTTTTATGAGATGGCCAGGGTTATTTTGTCCGTGCTGTGGTTACAGATTAAGAACACGACCAAGAAACTACAAATTTAAATCTAGATTAAGGGATGCAAAAAAACAGAGGGATCAAAAAACTCTTACTGTTCAAAAGTCACAAATAAAAAGAAAAGCCCTCTAAAAGATAGAGCAAGAGCCAAGAGTCTACTTAACGGCCTGTACACAAGTTTTGCAATATCTTTCTATGACAGTAGCCCCTTCAACCTGAAAACATGCTATCTCGGTTGCAACGCTGCCACAATTCAAGCAGAATTTCTGTTTTTCAGAAGTATTTACGAAAGATTCTATCCTCAATAACGACTTCAATTGTGTGGTCCACCTCTATTAACCACAAAGTGAGATAACTTGTACAGAAGATTACCTGTTAACACCTATATCAATACTCCCGCCGTCTTGTAGACTGGCGCAATCCGTAAGGTTAATCCAACCATTTCGATTATTCCTATACATATGGTAGCCTCGGACCCTATTAAACGTTATTAGTTTGGTTGCCAATATCTGGAAACAGAATAATTCTTTGTCGAATTAACAATAATTGTTTCTAGTATTTAGAAATATAATCAACCGTAATGTTAAAGATAACAGGAAATACTTGAAAGCCGTAAATAGTGGATTTAGCTAATAAATCATATGCAACAAGCTTTAAACGAACATGCAAAAATAAATCAAAATCTGGTTTTCGACTACGGACTTGTTTCAGAGCTTTCTTTAAAAGTTGTGGAAGTATTGACTAAAAATGACTATGGATATTATAGCGTGCTGTCAAGCTAACTGGTGATAGCGAGTTAAGTCACAAGCATGACAAATTAGCTTTGTAGAACATAGCAAAAGTGAGAGAGATTACAGATTTTATGGCGATATAGAAATCAAAGAAACGGACAAACTTTAAAAATTCTTACCCATTAAAAGAAATAACAACGCAGGATTTGGCAGTGCCATAGTCAGCAATAATTTTAATCCAAGGATTGAATCAAGCCTATATTTGAGTTAGTCAATTGAGTTCAGTTGCTTCACTTCTGTCTACCGGAACCGAATATAGATAATATACTACTTACCAATATTCCCAAGGTAGATGATTGTTGAATATCTTCAAACCTGGGAAAAAACTGGATCCCTAACAAGATACCTAGAACGACGATTGAACCATATTCAGTGATTTTCTTTAGTACTGTCCTTTCTGTATCGAAAGGAGCTAGCAACATGCCTAAGATCCATACCCCAAATAACCAGATCATTACTTTACTTGCGATCACAGCAGGCAGGGTAAATGCTGCACCAAAATACATGGCTGTGACAATAAAGTCGGCCTTTATCATTCTGGCAAAAATCTTATCAAATGATTTCAAACGTACAACGTAATAGCCAAATATTGAACCCATTACAGCGATGGCAGCAACACTAGCCCCAACGTATGCGACGTTGTTGTAACAGTGTCTAAATAGAGTATCAGGATCGATTCCGCCACAAAAAACTGCACTGGCAACGACTGACATAAGAAAGCACTTGAGGGCAACGGTTGCTGCAAAAAGAAGCGCCTTATGCCTTATCTCAATATACTCATTGTCTGTCAAAATGATTTGTCCTACCCATTTGAGATCTTTCCATCATCCTATTTTATCAGTCTATCCCATAAGACTACGATGACGGAGACATGGGGATGAACTTTGGTTCATGGACTGATAATCATGGGATGATTGATAGCAGCAAACATTCATTTTGGTGCAATTGTAATTTGTGATTACAAATCTAATGGCCCAATTCAATATCAAGCTCTGATAAATCTTCTTTAGCCGTAAGCCAAGCGGAAGGATGATATAGTCTCTAGTGTATAAAGTACATGTGTATTTTAATTGATTTTAGGTTACGCTGGCGGAAGAACTTGAGGATATTGATGGTGTCAACGGAGTATCCTCCTATGCAGGGGGGCGTTGGTCGCTATTCTAAGAAATTAGTTGATGCTTTGAGGGATCAAGGAGTGGAGGTTCTTGTAATCTGTAATGAAGACGGAGCAGGTGACCTTAAGGGAATTTCACCGTCTAACAAAAATAATTCACTTATTCTCCTTAGACTTGTAAGAGAAATCAAACCAGACTTAATCCATGTCCAGTATGAACATGGCCTGTATGGGATACATTTGA
>DASWDL010000081.1:0-7132 GCA_036395315.1 Nitrososphaeraceae archaeon | reverse complement strand
TTCTCGACTCTCCGGGTTAAGATCCGAGTTATTATCGATTTTTTTGCTTCTCTAAATAAACCTTCGACCCTCTCATAATTCCTGTATAATGTGAACGCGTTTTTTAGTGCTTTCTTTAATGAAAAGGTTCATAAATTGATGTTTCGAACCACTGTTCAGTAAAAGTAATGTTCGCCGTAGTTCATATGGACGATGTTGTTAGAATTCCCCCAAACCGAATGAAACATTCGCTGAACGTAACAGCTATTGAAATTTTGAAGGAAAAATATGAAAGTATGATAAGCCCTGAATTAGGCTATGTCATTATGATAATAGATGCAAAAGCAAATTCCGTGGGAAAACTTGTTGCCGGTGACGGAGCAACTTATCACAAGGTTTCATTTAGAGCTCTTACTTTTTATCCAAAATTGCAAGAAATAGTAGAGGGCGAGATTGTGGAAATCACGGATTTTGGTGCGTTCGTGCGCATAGGCCCCACTGATGCATTGTTGCATCTTTCCCAAATAACTGACGACTACCTTAAGAGTGATGTCAAACAGGGCGTAATCGTAGCCAATCAATCCGCCAGATCACTAAAGATTGGTTCAAAGATTCGAGCAAGGGTGACCGCCGTTAGTCTAGGAAAAGGAACAGCGATGGGTAAAATCGGAATTACTTGCAGACAGCCTTTCCTGGGAGCACTGGAGTGGATTGAGGAAGAATTAAAGAAAACAAAACAAACCCAAGTAGCGAGTCATGCAAAAGAAAAGAAAGGAGCGGCTTAAGCACAATTGGCCAGGGAAGTCGCTTGCAAGAAATGCAAGGCATTGACTACAGGCAAAGTTTGTCCAGTATGTAAATCCACTGAGCTATCATCTGATTGGTCTGGTATCGTTCTGATATTTGATGCGAAGAAGTCACTGATTGCATCAACCCTACAGATTTCTTCCCCTCATAAATACGCACTAAAAGTATCTTGAATCCTAAAAAAAAAGAAACTCCATTAAGACATTTTTTTGAAGTGAGGAAAATCCTTCTTACTTACTTACATGAGGACATAGGCACTGGGGACATTACAAGTGAAGCCATCATTAAAAGACAGTCCCTCGCATCGTCAACGATTCTTTCTAAAGACTCTCGCCAGTTGGTAGTTGCTGGTATAGAAGAAGTTCAATTGATATTTAACTTGTGCAAATGTTCTTCGACTACGCATGTTAGCGATGGCTCGATAGTAAGCAAAGGAGATGAAATCATGAAAATCAAAGGAGAGGCCCTGAATATACTCAAGGCAGAAAGGACAGCACTGAATCTGCTCATGAGAATGAGCGGGATAGCAACAGAAACAAGGCGATATGTAGATTTAGTTAGAAAAATTTCTAAAGATATAATTATAGCTGGTTCGAGGAAAACCGCGCCAGGCTTGAGATATTTCGATAAAAAAGCCGTATCAATTGGAGGGGGATGGTCTCACCGGAACTCTCTAGATGAAATGGTCCTCATTAAAGATAATCATATCATTCTGACCGGATCTATAAAAAAATCGATTTTGAACGCTAAGGAAAACGTAGGCAAGAACATTAGGGTAGAATGCGAAGTGACTGACCTTAATTCAGCGATCGAAGCGGTCAGGGCAGGCACAGATATAGTAATGCTAGATAACTTCTCTCCCAGCGAAGTCGAGGTTGCAATTGTAGAATTGAAGAATTTGAGACTAAGACAAAAATGCAAAATTGAAGTTTCTGGCGGGGTGAACTTTACAAATATAATTCAATTCGCTAAAGCAAAGCCAGACATAATCTCTCTTGGATCTATAACTCATTCTGCAAACGCAGCTGACTTTTCACTCGAAGTAGATGCACCTTAAATACAGCAGTTTTTATTTTGCGGATGCAATTATTATTAGAACTTTAAGGATAATCAATCAGGAAAACTGTAGCATTCTTTGTATTGCATTTCTAGCTTTTTCTGCGACATGCTCTTCTACTTTCACCTCGTATATATTATTTGTCAAAGAATCCATTATCTTCGGAAGTGTTATCATTTTCATATACTTGCAAACAGCTTCTTCCTTCACAGCAACGAATGTTTTAGTCGGATTCTGAAGTCTCATGCGATGCAGTATACCAGTCTCCGTTGCTATAACAAACTGTTCCACGTCCGAGGCTGTCACATGTTTCATCATTCCATCTGTGGACAAAATGTGAGCGTTACTGTGTATATCCCCCGTCGATATTTGGTAAAGCGTGGATGAAGTACAGCTACACTCTGGATGGATTAAAAATTCAGCGTCCTTATATTTAGATAACATCTCGTTAATGTGTTCAGCCTGTATGCCCGCATGCACATGACATTCCCCTGGCCAAATAAACATGTTCTTTCTACCAGTAATTTGGGCGACGTATGATCCTAAGAAAAAGTCAGGAAGAAACAGTATCTCTTTGTCCTTGGGTATGCTTCTTATGATTTGTACAGCATTGGCCGATGTACAGCAATAATCTGACAGTGCTTTGATTTCCGCACTGGTATTGACATAACTTACAACCACGGCGTTCGGATGTTCAGTTTTCCAGTCTGAAAGTTCTGCTATGTTAATACTAGACGCCAATGAACATCCCGCACTAGTATCTGGTATCAATACTCTCTTGTCTGGGCAAAGTATAGAAGCAGTCTCCGCCATAAAATGGACTCCACAAAAAAGAATTAATTCAGCATCTGTTTTTGCAGCCTGTCTAGAGAGGGCTAATGAATCACCAATAAAGTCTGCTACGTCCTGAACTTCTGGTAACTGATAATTATGTGCCAAGATTACCGCGTTTAGTTCCTTCTTCAAAAACTTAATTTGCTCGCTAAATTGCAGTTGTGTAAGCTCCATCAATTGTAATTTTTTCATGCATTAATACAAATTTAAATTAGTATAATTTAGGATATGGTTGCCCTTACTGGAGTGGACCTAGGCAATACTTGCCATATTGATCCATGAACTACACTAACCTTAAGCCGCAATAGATATATTATATTTTGACATTATAAGGCCCATGCCTACACATGGATCCCTAACAAAAGCTGGGAAGGTCAGAAGCCAGACACCAAAAATCCAGGGAAAGCCTAGGAGTATTCTGATATCTAAAATACGAAATAAGAATAACTATATAAAAAGATTTGAAAAAAGACGTCAGCCGGGACAGAAGAAGCCTGAACGTGGGCCCAGGCGTTAAAATTTTTCTAACTCTTGCTATGCAGTGCCATTCAATTTTAGAAAGGCCATGAGTATTTGTTTTCAGAAATCTAAGCATATATGATTAAGCGCATTTCACTAATAGGCTGTGGATCTATAGGGACCGAAATTCTAATGTCTCTGAAAAGGGGCGATATCCCAAATGCAGCCGTTTTGTCCGTTTTGGATATTAAAGGGGAGGTAATAAAACATGCGCTAAAAAAAATAGATGCAGAGCATATTAAGGTCTTTACAAATTTTGAAGATTTACTTAATTCCTCCATTTTTGCCTCTACAGATATTGTGATTGAGGCAGCATCAAAGTTGGCCGTAATAAACTATGGCAAGAAAATTCTTGAATCTGGAAAGAAATTTTTGGCTCTTAGTAGTGGAGCATTTCAGGATACTGCTCTTCTCTCCGAATTTCTTCATGTAGCAGAGAAGAAGAAATCAAGTCTCATAATACCCACGGGAGCTATTGCAGGATTAGATGCGATAAGAAGTGTCCGACAAAGCTTGAGTGATCTTAGTATTACAACAACCAAGAATCCCTCAGCTCTACATGGGGCGCCATTTTTTAAAGATGCCAAAATCAAATTAGAAGACATTAGAGAAAAAACTGTTCTTTTTGAAGGATCTGCGGCAGATGCGATTTCTAAATTTCCTGCAAACGTGAACGTGGCCGTTACTCTTGCACTTGCCGGGCTTGGGCTTCAGAGAACGCGCGTACGAATTGTGGTTGATCCAAACATAACCGTGAACCAACATGAAATACATGCCTCAGGTAGATTTGGGGAAATTAGTATTACAACGCGCAACAACCCATTGGTTTCGAATCCTAAAACAAGTGCTCTCGCTGCCCTTTCCGCCATAGAGAGCATCCGCGGTTTATGCTATGATAACTTCAAGTTAGGTTCGTGATTTGACCGGATCGACAGTTTATATTAGGTCCGCTGAAAGACATGGATAAGGTATAAAGTATGAGTTACGGTGGATATAGAAGGAACGACATGTTTGGTCCAAAACCCGTTGAATCAGGCAAAGAATATGATGTTCAAGTTACTGAAATCAGCAGAAAAGGAGACGGAATAGCCAGGATACAAGGATTTGTAATTTTTGTCAAGGATGGAAAGGTTGGTCAGAATGCGAAGGTACGCATTACGCAAGTAGGCAATCGATTCGCAACAGCTGAAATTGTTGATGGAGCTTCCGCAGCTGTTGATAACAGTTCACAACCTTCGGAACAAGAGACGCCCTCTGCCGATGCAGCTGGACCTGCTAATGAATCAACCGAATAATAATTCACAAGTTATTGTTCTCTCTGGGATATTTTTACACATACTAACGATTTTTTCTTTTTGCCGTTAAATCTTCTCATACAGTTTATTAGATTGAGTGAGGTCTACTAAGGACAATTCTTGTTGTTCCGTGTTCTTAACTTGTGAAGTTTATGAGAATAATCTGTTAAAATCTTGTAAATAATGTTGAAAAATAATCTAATTGCGATTATTGCAATCTCGTTTACCGTTGTTGGGACCATGTGGGCAGTACGCAATTTCATAGCATCTAATAATGAGATAGCAATAACGCGCAATGGCGGAATCTTGCTAATCGCTAAAGACAATCTCTTTAATTCTACTAACCCCGATATCCATACAACGGCAGGCGTTCCGACAAAAGTTACAATAGTCAACAAGGATTTTGTAAGACATGATTTTATCGTGAACGGACTAAACATAAATACAGGATACCTGGCCAGCGACCAAGATTTTACTACTGCTATTGCTACCAATCATTCAGCTATTTATGAATACTACTGCTCTTTACATCCTGAAACCATGCATGGCAAGGTGGTGATTGACGGTTAAAGAGAAAGTATAAGCTACATCGAATGATAAATTATTATAATTAATGAAAGTATAAAGGATATTGTTACCTCTACAAGATATCATAATGTTTATTAGAATGGATTTTTCGTTCGGAATCGACAATCGTCACAAACGAAGGTTGATAAGAGCAGGCATACTCTAATAAAGTATAGAAACTCAGTTCGAAAAACGCGGAAATAAATACACCTAAATACTCTTGCGTCACTTGTAGTCTCAATATTGGACTACGTATTCCGTACCCGTATGCGGGTCGACCTCAACTTTCTTATCTAATACCATCTGTCAGTTTTTTATGGCAGAGACTGTGGCAGGAACGCTCCTTCGATTCGTCGATGGATAATAGTTTAACTCGCTTCATTTGGTCTTTAGTGTATACGTTGCTGAGAAACTTGAAGCAAATGGGACAGACATACTCTTGGCGCATGCTAACAAGTAAATACTTTATACGTCTTAAGATTAGAGTTCTTTCACAACTACATCCCTTATCAATTGAATAATTCTTCAACATTTTCATGAATTACATTTCTTATTCAAACTAACACTTAAAAGGCGGGTCAATAAATTTGATTAGAATGGCTGCCCGGAAAAATACCTCTAGGAAGAAGAGGTTAATAAGACGAATTAAGCAAAATAGACCGGTGCCAGCGTGGGTTATAATAAGAACTCACCGTCATACTCGTACAAATCCAAAGCGCCGAGCTTGGCGCAGGTCCGATGTTGGCGTAGGATAGATCTAAATCTGGGAGTTGGGATAGATGGTTGAAAATGAAGAAAATATGACCCGTGTTTATACTATAAGATTGGGGAAGGCATGGGGTACGCCACGGTATAAACGTACAGATCGGGTTCTGAATATGATAAGAGAATTTGCTAAGAAGCACATGAAAGCAGAAAAGGTAAAGATTGAACAGGATTTGAATAGGCTTCTCTGGAATAGGGGAAAGACTAATCCGCCTAGATCCGTTCGAGTCAGAATGATTAGGGAAGATGAAGTTGTAACTGTAAGTTCGTTTGGAGAACCAAAGAATAAAGAAGAACCGAAGGAAGAGTCAAAACAGGCTCCAGAGGCAGATGAAAGCTCTGATTCTCAATAAGGGCTACTTTACCGTTACTCGCTAAGTGTAAGATAAGCACTATCAGGTTCGAAACCAAAAAATACAATTATTCGATATCGGGTAGAGGAAGATTAATTTGAGGATGTGAATCTGGAACCTCCCAATCCAAACAGCTTTCCGGCGGGATGATTGCCAATGGGTCATAGGAATCAAACTTCGTAGTGCCTTCCACTGCCGTTACAAGGTTAACTGTACCGGTAAAGTTGCCAGATGTGTGGAGGTCCACCTCCGCAAGCCTGTCGATACTTTGAATTTTTCTGAGCTTATCTACAAGGGTATTTAAACTTCCGATAGAGCATTTGCTACTTTTACTTATGTAGAGGAACGATTTTCCTAAGGCATCAGGTTCTGAAGAGGAGTAAAGCATTGCAATCGAATCTCTTAACGCTTTCTCAGCGTCAAATTCTTTTGGCCCGTTCATACATATCACACCCTCGCCTCGGATCATAGTAACTGAAGGCATCAGTTTTATAATATTTATGAGAGCGCTATTAGTCATTGAGTAACATTCGTCCAGGGACAAATCAGGATTAATCTCTAGGAAAGCATCGTTATCCAGAACAAATACCGCATCGGAAGTGATAGTTACTCTCCTAAGGCAAGTCGCGGAGTAGAATAATCGTTCTTTTTCAAATCGAAATGGCATAACTACGAATGAAATTACCTTATTGAGACAAGATTTTGCGATGGAAGATAGAAATGGTGATACTGCCGCACCAGTCTTTCCTCCTAGATTTGAAATAATGATCACAGTCTTATAATTCGAAAATACAGATGATATCTTTGATTCATAATATTTCATGAATGATCTAATTCGAAATACACTTGGATTAACCCAAGGCTTGCAATCTATGTAGAAAGAAGTACCGTCGCCCGTATCGTGCTTGTCATTGCTTACAATAACACAATCGTACCCCGTACTACTTCTTACCTCT
>DASWDL010000080.1:0-3116 GCA_036395315.1 Nitrososphaeraceae archaeon | reverse complement strand
TCCACGCATTGACAGTTTCTGAAAACATTGTCTTCGATTTCAAATGCGCTAATAAGAATACGGATAACTCCTGAGTTGATAACCTTCATTTTCTCGAACATTTGTATTCCATTCATTCCAGGCATTCTATAGTCTGAGACTACGACTCTATAGTTCTGAGGATTTAGACGAAAGTGTTCCAAAGCCAAATTTGGATCAGAAAAGGCAAACACTTCAATTCCGTCGATCTGACTTACCGCATCTTTAAACAGGTAAACTAGGTCAACTTCATCATCAACTACAGCAACATACATTGGCGATTGACTAATTTGATCCAATGTTGCTCCAACTATAATGTATTAAAAATATTTAAATTTTTTCTTATTAAATACGGGGCTTGTAGACATAGGTAGTATTCTGTTATCGCTGCATCCATCTTGAGTTTTTTATGGTGCACCATTTTGCCAAAGGAGATACCGAGAAAAACTCTGAGCTTTCTATTAATAAGCCCCTCTGCAAATGACTGTACTGTGAGTTCACAGCAACTCCAATCCGAGAGCTTACGGTCCTCGCTGCCTCCGGCTAAAATCTGTTGCTTGGCTTTCAATGAATTTAAACTGATTAGTCATAACATATAAGAACAACTTAGACATGAAGCCGACGCTAGGTTTCTTAATTTTTCCTTGAAAGTAAAGTATGTCGGCCACCCGTTTGAATCCCTCAAGTCTTCGAGTCTAACTCGGAATGAGATGGTCTCCGACCGATCCAAAGTCATATAGCAATAATATATAGTATTAACATATAAAAAGCTTTCATAGTAGATATCGCTTTTATAGAATTCAAAAATATCGCTAATATTGCGAAAAAATTCTAGATATTTAGGTTTTAAGGCTATCAGTAGGCAACCTACAGTTTTAGAACTAATTAATCCTAAAACCTCTTTTGTGGAGTCGACATCTCTAATTAATAGGTCATCGGGAAAGTTATCCCAAATTACAGCATCATCACCGCTCACGTCATTCATCAATTTTGAAAGACCAATTCTATGGGATTCTATTCCGACTAAATGTCTAGGATTAATTATAAATACTCTGTTAAATCTTTTTGATTTTTCCTTAATTATCTCGTATATAATACGAGATTTTCCACAACCGCTTCTTCCATAAATGAACGACTTATCTTGGTACTTGACATTTTCATAATCCTTAAAGGGTACAAAAGGGATTTCATGCCCTTCAAACATTAGTTGGACATTGATTGAAGTGGCAATATCGTTGAGAGTTCGTGCCCTAGTAGACTAACTTTTAGGATAGCATAGGAAATCTGATTAGCTTCGTTTTCTTCCCGGACCTTTGTGTGAGCCAGCTGGGTTTTCGACAAAATCTTCTAGCGACTTACCCACCTATTTCTTATTATAACGGCCTTATTATAGGGCTTTGATGGAGCCCCTGAAATCAGACCAAGGGCAACAACAACAATCAGACCAGCAGCAACAAAATCCACAAAATAGCGATAATAATGTGCAAAATGACGATCAATCCCAGTCGAACCTAGAGCAGAAGACTAAAAGTAGCGATAACGTACAGCAGTAACCACAAGATCAAAATCCACAAGAACAATTATCCTAGAATTAGTGTCGACCCATACCAACCGGACCAAGGATTATGAACAATGGAAAAAGTGGGACCGTGCAGAGCCCTAAAAAATATCTTGGTCAGCCTAGGAGGACGTTATTTTCACACAAACGATTCTACCAGAATGATACGTTATTGGCACTATAAACCTTCTTTTTTCCAATCCAATTTAGATTTGAAAGTTGTCAGATCGGGACCAATATTTTTTTGCGCCCAGAACTATTGCTCAGCAAGAATAAATAGTTGATAATGGGAGGCAAAGACACGAAGAAGTGGTTCTGGTCAGCGACTGCAGATAACCAGGGATCCTGGCTCATATATTTTCCACCATTTTCACGCACGAAGCAAAAATATACATATATTAGTCTATCAATAAAGGGAATATTAATATATTAATATATTGCTTTTATCTCAGGTATGGGACGTAAAGTGAAAGGCGAAGATTTGAAAAGAATAGTGTCTACCAAGTTATCTTCCGACGATTATCTGTTTTTAGAAAATTACGCCAAGTGGTTATACAACACAGGGAGGATCGAGTTACCGTCGGTGTCCCATGCGCTGAGGAAGATGGTTAAGCTTCGAAAGGAAGCCGCTCTAAAAAAAGGCCAGTCACAAAGCAGTTCTGACCTCGAAAAAGCAAAGTTAGAAAAGGGTTTGCGAGAAAAGATTAACAGAGTGGGTCAACTGCCGCGTTCCCCCTAACCATTAGATACTGGCTTAAGACTGAACGAAAGGCACCTGGAAGGGATTTGCTAGATAAGATAAACAGAGTAGGGAACATTCAACTACCAGTGAAAACGCAAGTTAATTTTTGCAAGGAAAATTGGACTACCAGTTCGAAAATATGATTGTTTATATGACAGACCGGATGGTGGTTTGAAGCTCACTATCACAGACAAAAGATTCTATGCGGTCATTCTTGTCGTTGATTGTGGAGCCCTTTTTTTACTAGCGAATTTGCCTGCGCTTACGCTGGGGCCTCTTTTCATCATCCTCTTTCATCAAAATCCAAGTCCAGCACCGCAATACAAAGTAATTATACATCAATAAGAGGTAATTATACAATGCCCGACGACATGAAACTGCGTACTACGTACTGAAATAAGTAAAGTGAACAAGCAACTGATGGAAAAGTTCAAACTATAGGGTTTTTAAAATCGAAGTCGTGTAATCCATATTTTTCTGTTGTGTCTGTGCATTACGAATTATTTTTCATAAAACTCGACCAGGTGACCTGCCATGTCCGACATTTGAAATCGCCAAGCATCTCAAAAACTTATTAGAGAAACAATAATAATTTTAAATAAAATTTAAAGTCATGAGATATTTAACCATTTTCTGTTACCGAAGTGGGGTCTATACTTAGGAGAGGTTAAAATATCTTCCATTTGTAGTATTGTTTCTAAAATAGGTGACGGGGTTGAGATGAACATGCGATCATGTCTAGAAGTCCTGCAGACTGTTAGCGATCTTAAATCACTGAGTATATTAAATTCCATAGCA
>DASWDL010000079.1:0-5498 GCA_036395315.1 Nitrososphaeraceae archaeon | reverse complement strand
TTGACACTATTTCAAGCGTCTTTTTACCTCCACCGCCAATCCAAATTGGCAGATGTGGTTTTTGAATTGGTTTTGGATTACATTCCGCATTTAATATATTGTAATATTTTCCTTTGAACGAAATTTTGCCATCCTTGTCTTGCAACATTCTCTTTATTATTATGATACTTTCTTCCAACATTTGTACTCTGGTAGATCCTGACGTTGGAAATTCAATTCCATAGCCCTTAGATTCTTTTTGATACCAACCAGCACTTAATCCAAGTTCCAATCTTCCATTAGTGATGCTATCTAATGTAGAAGCCATTTTTGCTGTAATTGCAGGATTTCTATATAGATTGACTAATACTGCTCCAAGTTTTATTTTTGTGGTCAACGGTGCAAGTGAAGAGAGTAGAGTCCAACATTCAAGCATCATCCTCCGTTTCCTTTGTTGGTAATGCTGTGGTTGACTACGATCTTCTGATTGGTGATCCGTTTGATTGTTTTTGTTGAGGACATCATTACTCTTACTACTTGAATGCAATATTGTATAATCCTGAATCCAGGGAATAAAATTATCCTTTAGCCATATTGAATCATAGCCTAATCTTTCACACTCAGATACGATATGTAAAACATCCTTATTTCCTAGACCATCTTGATATATATAACAGCCAAATTTTATATTGTTATTCCTCTTTTCCTTAAATTTCGAATCCATGGGCAGCAACATTCTCTTCATACTTAACTTAATTGGGCTATTAACGCTTGCCAAAATTGCCAGAGCACCAAGTTCTAAGTGATTATTATTCATAGACTTAGTCTTGGAACTTCGCCCTTTGCGATTAGGTTATGCCTGTGTTATCAATCCCTATTGTTTTCAGGTTCAGTTCCGAAGTTGCTCATAGTCCTACCAAACAAGAAAATCGGAGAGTTACCTGTTACGGTGAGATATGCGATCGAAGAACATCATTTAAGGTCCTTCTAGGCGTCGGTTTAAGCTTGACTGTCTTGCATTGACTTGTTGTGTCAAATTGTTTTCTTGTGATCTCATAGTGTACAAGTTTACACCTTATCATATAAATGTGAAAACTCCTTCATCTAAACATCTAAATTTAAGCAGTAAGTGAATGTAGAGTTGACCTGCATTCGGAATCCGTCATGTACAATAGGACATTGGTTAATGATCTTGCAGACTGTTTTTTGGGTTTAGAATATAGGACACCCTTTTGCAGGTCTACTCCCACTCCTAGAATAAATCAATGTTTTATTATTCCATATAAACATCCCCGGTTTTTCATCTATAAAATTAGTAGGTGGACGCAGGTGAAGGATCTATTATAGAAAGAGAGGTTAAGCACATAGTTCAACTAATTTAAATAACTTCCAAAGCTTAAGAGTATACATCTAAATGTATGAATCAAGAATTATTTGGCTTAATAATAATTTCAAGGCCTTGACGAAAGGATATGATCATCATCTGTGTCGCTGACAGGGTTAACTATTGCAATAACAGGCAGCAGGAGAGGATCTGAGCTAGCGCGCATTGTGAAAATTCTCGGTGGTAGGCCATATGTTGCTCCAACGGTAGGAATTGAGGCGGATTTAAAGACCCCGGACAATGCTATTGTAGAGTTAATAAAAAGGATAACAAAACAGGACGTCGACTACATGATCTTTATGACTGGCCCGGGAGTCTTCGCTCTTATGTCTATAGCAAAGAGTTACGGAATGGAAGAAGACTTGATCGCAGCCTTGCAGAAAGTTAATGTTGTTGCGAGAAGCACAAAACCCCAAATGGTGTTAAAAAAATATGGTATAAGGACGCATTTGATTCCACATGAGAGTACAGCCAAAGGTATTTTGAAGCTACTCAAGGATATAGGAATGCTAGGAAAAACTATTGGTGTATTATGGCATGGCGGATACCAGATGCAATTGAGGGAGGAACTATATAGGGCAGGAGCAGCAAATGTAATCGAAGCATCTACTTATCAATATTCTTTTGAACTTAATAATGATGGTGCTTCAATTCTCACGTCAATGGGATTTAATTATGTTGTTCCTAAGTTGGAAACGGTGATCCACCTCATAGGGGATATTATTGCCGGTAAGATTGACGTAATAACCTTTACAAGTCCTCCTTCCGTACATGGACTTTTCAAGATAGCTAACATTAACCATACAATAGGATCATTAAGAAATTCTCTTAATACGAATGTAATAGTTGCTGCAGTAGGTCCCTCCACTGAAGAAGCGATCAAAGAAAATAAGGTTGTTGTGGATGTTATACCCCAAATCTACAAGATGGGTGCAATGGCCAAGTCAATCAGTGATTACGTGAGTCTAAATAATGTCAAAAAGAAACAATGTCAAGAATCAGAATCTATAGGTATGGAAGAAAAACATTTATGCCCTTAAGAATATATCATGACTTCCAACTGAGAGGACATATTTGGCTTCCTTGAATGTATTAGAACATTACCTTGTTACAACCATGTTATTGATGAACGAATCGATGATTTGCCCACTATATGTAATCTATGATTCGAGTGAATCTGGTCCGCTAGCATCACATGATACACGGACAAGGATGTATAGAGCTAATGAAAGAAGTCATTCAAAATTGTAGATTTCGTTGGCTTTCCATTCTAAATTGTGTATGACTAGTATCTAAATCAATATTTACTAAGCTTAGACTACTATTGATGCTTTAGCAAACCTATCCCTTACTTCGGTAACTTTAACTTTGATTTTGTTCTGAACTTTTCCATTTTCAACAAATATAATAAATCCTTGGATCCTTGCTATGCCATCTCCTTTACTGCTTATTTCGGTAATGTTTACCTCGTAAGTTCCACCCACTTCGACCGGTTTTGTGGTAGGTGAACCTCTGTTGAAGCCCTTGCTACCATCACCGCCATAACTCCTACCCCTACCATGACCATACCCGCTATCTCGACTGTAACTCATTACTAACTTGCTAGTAGGTTATTATCCTAATATAAAAGAACGTTGCTGTTTTACAAACGACGAGACTTTGATATGCTTGCTTGATTGCTTACTGATTGATTGCAACCTGCATCCTTCTTACTAATTTATACATACTGTTATGACATTCACATTCACAAATTCGTGTTGTCTTTTAATCATCGATACTTTCTACTATATCGCCTTCACACAAGTCGTGCTCTTGTTGGGTGCACTTTACCGATTTATTCACTATCTATATTATATCTTACTCAAATTAATCGTTATCTAAAATTAGTATATGAATTTCTTACATGACATACACGTCTTGGTTACGACTCACCGAAGTGACTTGTTTATTCCTAAAATTCTATAAGAGTTTCGTCTGTGTCCACTTAATAGCGTTGCCTTTCTGAAAAAAATTCATAAAACCGAGAACTAAATTAGGACTATAAATTCTTGGTCAGATAGTTTTTACAGCAAACATCCGAGCAGAAGTATAAAAGCCCAATATCACTACTCCGATATCGAACTCCGTCAATAAATTCATCAAAATCTTTTGAGCACAAATCACAAGATCTGTGCATTTAGTTAAAGATAGAAACATAAGCCTATAAAGTTATTCATTGATGATATTCTTAAAAAAATATTTGATTCAACCTGAAAAGATGAGGTTTAATTCAATTTTACTAACTAAATGATATGCCTATAGATAACGATAAATTATAGATGGCAATTGGTCTTGCGCTACAACTTCATTATTAAAAACTTTATTATTAAAATTCCTGAGAAGTTTGAAATGTAAGGACACGTGAATCAAATTGAGACTAGACACTAAATTGAATAATTCATGCCGACACCAGTGTATCACATGCGGAGTAATCTATGAATGTAGAGGAAATGGGTGTAAAATGCCTTTCCAATATGATAGATGTTCTTCTTGTAGAAAACTCTTGAATTTCTGATTCTACAGTACTGCATGATTGATTGATTGATTGATTGATTGATTAGATGGCCGCTATACGCCTTCGTCAGTAGGTGGATTCTTGATTAATTAATTCCTTCATCTGTTTGTATAACTCTAAATATTGAAACCCTTCTTTCTTGTTCTATAAAATCGCTGATTGCAATCGTCTAACTTTACTTTCTCCCGATTTTCTTCAAATACTTTTTTTATGTCCGGATTCTTTTCCAATAAAGCACTAATGCCTGGTCCTGATTCTTTTAGTTCTATTCTGTGTTCCTTCGCCAACTTGTCGCTATTCTTTACTAAAACTCCCATCATAGATGATAATGTTCTGTAGCTGCAGGGTTCGTAATGTTAAACGGAGCCGAGTAAATTTCTGTTACGTTTGACATCGAGTTAATCTTGTAGTCCAATGAACCCTGCCTCATAGACGGCACTCCATTCATCTCAGGAATTCTATAATCACTTAACATTACTCGATAATCTTTTTTATTCGCTATGAATGTTCAAGTGCCAAGGTAGGATCAGTAAAACCATGAACAGTTATATCTTCAATTTGAGATAAAGCATCCTTATACAAGCGCATCAAATCTAACTCGTCGTCAACTACACTCATAAACTGATTTCTACGAGATATAATTAGTCACCGTACTATCATTCTCTGGGTAACTGTGCTTACCTATTAAGGTACAACAAAATAGAATTGAGAGTCAATAGTTTTTAATTAATTATGGGAAAATTGTGGACGATATTGAACAACCTCATCTTATAGGGAAAGAAATTACAGTATGTGACCAGCAATAAAGATGATGTTTTAGTGTAGCTCTACTGTAACTTGTCTATCATGACCGATGGCATCAAATTCTTCGTTTATTTGGTTCTGAAGCTGCAATACTTGCAATCCTTTACTTGTAGTTCTGAACAGATGTCTGAGTTCTTCATATTGAATTAGTCCTTGTTCTGTTAGTAGGGCTAAATAGTCTCTCAATTGTGCAAATGACAAATAAGATTTGTACATTATTTTAGTTTTAGTTGCTCCACCATTAGCTGCCTCTAAAACCAATCCAACTATATCCGATCTGCTTCTGTATTTCATGAATTATTAGATACATAGTTACTGCGTATTTATGGGTGACTTTTCTTTTTTACTAATTATAGATCCATAGTTGAGTAGAAGAGACATTAAAAAAATTCAGTTATGATTTCTAGCATCCCAGCTATGCTTACCACGGACAGTGGGGTGATTTAAACAACGCAAGGTTCAAAAGATTATTAGCGGAAGAATAACTTGACATAGCAAAACGATGGTAATTGTAATTATTAATTGAACTCAGATTTTCCCTAACAAGAGAAAGTGAAAATTATGATATTGCAGTAGGTTAATGGGAGCACTCATTTGTATAAGAAACACATCACCCCACTAACCCGTTAACCTGAAAGACTAACGGGTCTTGTATTTTCTATTATCGCACGTTCGTTAAATAAGTATCTGATAATATAGACAATACGATATCTATAGATTTCTAATGCTCACTACTGCAGCTGAAGTTAAGACATGTAAAATATTGGGTATTCAAAG
>DASWDL010000078.1:0-1988 GCA_036395315.1 Nitrososphaeraceae archaeon | reverse complement strand
GTCTTACATACTGAGCAAATCTTGTTTGTGGACTGTCTTTCACAAAGTAGACATTTGGTCAATTCCTTATGAGAAGTCTGGGCTTTTAATCCTGCCGAGATCTTCAAAACTGAGTTGTAAATATTGTACTTTAGTCCAGGGCGAGATTCTTCAAGTTGATTTAGAAATTTTCTTATCTCTGTCCTAATACTCTCGTGCATATAAGGACATTCTATTGACTGAAATGGTATACCTCGTTGCAGAGCGTAAAAAATTATCTCCTTTTCGTACAGCCCTATAAGTGGCTTGACCTTTCTAATGCCTCTAGTGCCATATTCTACTGGTGCTGGATAGCTCCAACCTATTCTTTCGATATCTCCAGAAAAAACATTGATGAAAAAGCTCTGTATGTGATCGTCTAGATTATGCCCGGTGGCTACTACATCAGCCCCACTCCATTCGGCTAATAGATCGATGGCGCGTCTCCTGAAAGTCCCACACATGGAGCATGAGGATATTTTAGTTGAACCCCTAGCAGTCATTGCTTCATCGATCCCAATGCTAAAAAGGTCCTGATAGCTTACGATCCTATTCTCTATTTTCAATTTTGAACAAAATTCCTTCACTATTTGAACGGATTCGTCTCGATATCCGCTGATACCTTCGTCCACCGTTATTGCCGTAATATTACTGGCCGTACTTTGGGATATTTTATTCAGGATATACAGGAGGGTAAGACTGTCTTTTCCACCTGACACTGCAACCGCTAGTTTATCACCATGTTTGACCATCGAGAAGCTATTCATTGTTTTCTTAACCTTGTTCTCCATTGAGATTAGGAAGCAGGCTTTGCATAAAATTTCACCAGAGTAGTCTCGTTTGTAAATTCCAACTTGGACGTGGCATTTATTGCACGCTTTTAAATCCAAAGAAGTCATACGATAACAGGTATCCCAGAAATTAATAATATATATTTGGATCTTGTGCTAAAATTTCAAAATTTTATCCGATGATTTTCCAAAAGCATTTAAATCACACAGGTTACATTATTCTGTCCCTTTGCATTTTAACCGTGATCTTTTAGATGATGTTAATCTGAAAATTATTTATATGTTAAGCAAAGACTCGTCCATGCCCTTTGTCGAGATAGCAAAACAAATAGGTATCTCAGATGCGACTGTCCACATAAGGGTAAGAAGATTAATAGCAGCAGGTGTAATCAAGAGATTCACAATATCTGTGGATAATAACATACTCGGCTACGACCATCTCGCATACATGGGAATTAATATAGAACCAGGTTTTGCTGACGAAGTAACTGAAGGTCTTCTTAAAATTGATGAAGTTTTAGAAATACATGAAATGCATGGAAGATTTGATTTAATATTGAAGATTAGAGCAAAAGATTTGGATCAAATGAGAGAAATAGTGGTTAATAAGATACGCAAGTTGCCTAGGATTTTAGAAACTGAGCTTATGACTGTACTTAAAACCAGAAAAGAAGATCAAATTGTATCCTTAAAGAGGGAAGTCCATGACATGGCTGATAGCAAGTTGGAGGGCTAACCAACCATTTCATGTATGCACAGGAAAAGAGCAGGGTTTATTGTTTCTGTTTATCTTTTTTAGATGACTGCCACCAATCGAGATAATCGTTATGTAGCTTCCGCTTGTCATCGAAATTAGAGCTCTGGTGTGCCTTATCTCTTAATTCATCCAGCTTTTCCCTTGAAGCATAAAGGCCACAACTTCTGCATATGAAATTCTTGGTTGAAATATCGAACTTTAATTCTCCACCACATTCTGGACAGAATTTAGCCAACGTATTCTAATAGAACAGTTCCTAATAAAAAGTAATCCAAGACTAGTATATAGTATAATAATGGAGTTTACCTGCACTCTACATGTTAACTCGCCTAATTATGTCCGTAATTGCTACCCAGTAGGTTCACATTCTTCAAGACTCGTGCTAACTTCGTTTTTTGATCTTGTTTATGTATATAATATGA
>DASWDL010000077.1:0-3208 GCA_036395315.1 Nitrososphaeraceae archaeon | reverse complement strand
TATGAATTTTGATAGCTACGAGCAGCTCTACAGATTCAATAGCATAAATTTATCCAAATCCAAATAGTCTCATAGGATTAATCACGACTGATGTCGGGGGGACACAAACGAGGATCAAGGTTTGCAAAGTGCCGTAAAATAATAATCTCGGGCCTAGTATTTATTACTCTAGCAGTAGTTTTCGATCACACGCCAACCTCCCAACTCCTAAGTACCGCCCAAGCTGAAACCGGTGTAGGGAAGGATATATTCAAAGTGGTAGTTTCAATATTTGGTGTTACTAAGGAAACTGGTGACATTGCAGCTACTGTTACCATCGATGGCAACTCTAGAGTAAAGACCTTTCACTTAAATTTTGATAAACTATCAGATAACAGTTCCACAAAGGATTACAACGTGCTCGAGTTTGTAGCAGCATTCCCGAATGTAGCTGTGAACTCGGGTAACACTTACAGGGCATGCGTCCTTAGACTAGGCGATATGCATCACTTTTGTGAAGAAGGCAAAAATTCTCCAGCAAAAAGAGCAGAATTCGTGGATATTTCACTGGATAAAAACATCAAGAGACAGGATCCCTCTAAGCAAAATGACCCGAAGAACCCCCTTCCTAATTTCTCTGGGAAGAACTAATTTCAGAAGAATTCTCTGGCCTCCTGCTTAGTTTCTTTAAATTTTGGAGATAGTGACCGCATATAACATCAATTTTTACCTCTGGTGTGGACAAAAAGAGGAATGATGGATGATGTGTCAAAACGGGAGTATAGAGAGGGGATATCTCGCAGTCCTAATGCCCACGCCAATTTAGCATTACACTGAAAGCGACTTCTAACTCGATCGAAAGTGCTTTCATCTGACAAAATCGTAAAATAAGGAGCGTCTATACACTGTTAAAGCACCTAATATTCTGTGCTGGTGTGTTGCCAACCAGAGAAAAAAAGAGAGAACCAGTACCCTAGCTAACGAAGCGGTACTGAATATCGTTTATTATAATTAGTATCTTGTTATGTGATATCGGCCGTACATAAGATTGTCCTGGTATCTAAAGAATATAATGTCCAAGTCTATATCAATTTCACTAGAATTCCCCATTTTGTTATTTTACTTAATAGCCGACTCTTCTCACATCAGATAATTAATCCGCTCACAATTTTTGCTAAATGCTTTTGAAATTATATTGCAACACTATGCAGGGATCAGCGGGTTGCATCCTTCTCTTACATTCTTTTAGAATTGACCCCGTTTATTGCGCGTACTATTAATTACTAACCACCTTTTTTGGATTAGTTCATTCAAGTCCCTGCGAGCATTAACTTTGGCCTCTTTCAAAAATTCAGCTTCTAATTTTAGCGTCTCATTATCTTCTTTCAAAAAATCGTTGGCAAGCTGCAGGGTTTTATTTTCTTCTGTCAGCCGATTATTAGCTCCCATTATTTCGATATTTTCCTTACTAATCTTCGAGTTTTCCTCACTTAGTCCTTGAATTTTGGATGCAAGATTATCTACCCTGGTTGCTTTTCTAACATATGTCTCGTATAGGTGTGGGTAGATACCATTTTGGGTCAACGCCTTATGCAATAACCTAAGCTGATCGATATATTTAGGTCCTAACATTTTGCAAAGCCCCAGAAGATTGCCTTGTCCCTTGAGTCTCAGATACCCGTAATGATGTTTTGTTACCTCGGGTTCTGTAATTCCGGGCTCCATCGCTACCTCCAAAGGCTTCTTCCCCATTTCAAATTGCCTATATGTCCTTGTATGCATAGCTTCAACCGGTCCCTCTCTACTAAGTTTCTTCCTAATGACTGAAACCAAGTTTGGAGATACGTTGCATCTTTTAGTAATTATGCGGGAGCCGATGTTCTTGTATAACATTTCAATTACCATTCTCTCTTTTTTTAGCCGTCATCATAACCAAATCATTTTCACCTTTCTTGAGATGATTTCTATTACCTGGTATTTTAGGTAAGTAGGTAACCTCGACAAAAATAGCGATATCCCTGTAATCTTTTATAAATATCAGGAGATTACTGATATTACTGCTATTTTATCAATCTTGAAAATTGGGTCCATTATAGAACTGGTTGGATCAGATAAATTTTTTTCCACGAAGATTATGACTAGACATCAGCTGAGAATGGCCAAGGATTTTGATCTGCAGTTCACATTTCAAGATAAATTTTACATTGGCTATTGGATTTTTGGGAGCCCCCGCAACCGGAATTTCCCAAATATTTTACATAGATCTAACCTGAAAGTTGACAGTTCTTGTATCCGATTCCATCGGGCACAGAGGATGCTCTGCTTTCGTAAACACGTGGTCGGGGAATTACTAATATATTCAGCTTCTGAAGGCCAAAACGAATTGAATAAGTTTGGCCGAAAAAATATATGACATTAATTCTAAATTATTAGTATGTCTTCACCTGAGGATGCAAATTACAACTGTAGAGATTGTAGTGCTAAATTTAAATCCCTCAAGGAATTAGATGAGCATATTAGGAAAATCCACAAACCAGACTTGAAGTAAGACGAAAAAGTGAATCGATATTAGTTTTAAATTTCTTATTTTCTAGAGTTAGTCCGCAGTAAACTCAAGAAATTGCTAATCTAATCGTAGGCAAACCTATACACTCTAAGAAAAATACTTATCACATAAGCCACATTTTTTACCCCTTAATTAAGGAATTTTATTTGTTGAAGTAATATTCTTGTATAGTGTACTTAAATCCCTTACCATATGGCTCGTTTCAACGTGGCACGAACAGGGTTGGAAGGGATCATCTCCACGACTAAAACCTATGTTAAATCAAATTCTCTTCCAATTTATTATTTTAGAACGGTGCCAAGGACGGGTTCGAACTTTCTGATTACATTCTTTACAGCGCAATATTTCTTTGGAAAATTTTAAAGCACACGTAGAACAGTAATTAAAAAACCTATAGTCGACCCTGCTGGGAATAGGCTTTACTCTCTTGTCTTCATCCATTAGTTCGCTTATTAGTCTGAAGTTTTTTGGCAATTAGGAAACCCTCCCTCTAAGCCAGATCACTGTTTGTCACCCTTACGTTTCTCTTTATTTTCTTTAACGCGGCTTCGAAATGTTTAAACAAAATTGTCAAGGAGACTTGCTCAGTTTGTCTTTGATTTTCAGATTCTTTAGACTGCTCTCTATTTGATAGAGATTTTGTGTGTTCTTCTCTGTTAACGG
>DASWDL010000076.1:0-9508 GCA_036395315.1 Nitrososphaeraceae archaeon | reverse complement strand
GTTTTAGCTCTTGGTGTCGAGAAAGTTACCCATACTGGCACGACCCAAAGCACGACCTTATTTTCGTATTGTTCTGATTTTTTCTACGAAGGTGGTAATGGGGCCTCGTTCCCCGGGCTATTTGCTTCTATAGCTCGGGCTTACATGACAGCATACAAAGCTACTGAGGAAGATCTGGCATATGTTGCTGTCAAGAATCATGAAAATGGCTTTCTAAATCCCAAAGCCCATATTCGCAAAAAGATCACGGTCGATGATGTCATGAATTCTCCGATGGTAGCCTCTCCTCTAAAGGTCTTTGATTGCTGCCCCTTTTCTGATGGAGCCTCGGCCGTAATTTTATGCTCAGAAGAATTTGCAAAAAAATCAGGGAGGCCGTATGTAAAGGTTATAGGTTCTGGAAGGGGCGCATCGCCTGCGGCTGTTCAAGGGCGAGAAGACATTACAACTATTCCCAGCACAGTAACTGCCGCAAAGCAAGCATATGATATGGCAGGAGTAAAACCAAAAGATATTGACTTTGCTGAAGTTCACGATTGCTTTACAATCGCAGAGATTATCGACGTAGAGGATTTGGGTTTCTTCAAGAAAGGAACAGGCGCCCAGGGAGCAAGGGAAGGCGCGACACGGCGGGATGGACAAATTCCAATCAACCCGTCTGGTGGATTAAAATCCAAAGGACATCCGATAGGTGCAACTGGTGTAGGACAAGTCGTAGAAGTGTTCGAACAATTCACTGGACTAGCAGGCGACAGGACGGTAAAGGATGCCCAAATAGCCTTGACGCATAATTTTGGCGCGACCGGTGCGAGCGCTGCAGTACACATTTTTCAAAAAGTATAGACTGGAGTTTGTAGAGTTCTATGCAAGACGAAGATATTAACACACACGATAAGTTCATACAATCTGCCATAAAAGGAAAAATATTGGCTAATAAATGCAGGAACTGCGGTAAAATTATGCTAGAAACTGTTTACTACTGTCCTGCATGTTCGAAGAATGACTTTGAGGCAGTAGAGTTTAATGGCGCAGGAACTGTGGTCACCCATACTATTCAGGCTGTAGCTCCTGAAGGTTTCGAGGATGTCGATTCTTATGCCTGGGTTGTATTCCAAGTAGAAGATGCACCAATTAGGGCTTCAGGTTTTCTGCCAGGCGTGAAGGTGCCGGCAGACTTGCCAATAGGATCGAAAGTAGAGGTAACAGGGTATGATAAGAAGCACGGCCTGTCCCTACAGAAAGTTACCTAGTATTAGAGCTTGATGTGGACAAATTCGAAGTTTTAGCTGAGCTGCGCCTTTTTCTAATCAATTCACTAGATTAAATCTATACTGGATTTTAGCAAAAATATCAAATTGCCACTTATACTAGAATTTCTATAGATTAGCTTTATGACACTTGCTGGTTCACAGACCCTAACAATAATCTTTACATTTATTACAAATTGATGATTATTGATGGAGCAGCATAAACAATTTCAAGGCGAACTAGCAAATGCTACTCAAGTCGTAAATACCCAAATCACTCGGTTAAAGGCGCTCCATAAAAAATTTTCATCGATGGATACAGATTTTAGAAAACAAATAGCTGAAAACATAAAGGCAGGCAATAATGCGCGCGCCAAAGTATTAGCAGCTGAATTGGCAAACATTAGGAGAGTGCAGCATACAACCCAAAATATGGGTATTGCCCTCGAAGTTGTAGTACTTCGATGTTCTACCATAAATGAATTCGCAATAATAATGGATACAATAACGCCAACTGTTCAAATGGTCAAAGACATTCAAAGAGACATCTCTAAAGTCGTTCCTACTGCAAATGAGCTTATCAATGACGTTACGAAAACCACCTCTGATGTCTTGTTGAATTGTAATGTTAATGCAGATCTAGGCAAAATCTCAACACCCATGGATGATGATTCCCTAAAGATTCTAAATGAGGTAGAGGAGCTTTTGGAGGAAGAGACAAAGTCTAGACTCCCAGAAGTACCGGTAAATATCAAAGTTGCCAAGAAAGTAAAGGAAGAGTCTGAACCATTGCTAGAGGAGAACAGGGTCTTAGTAGAAACATAATCGAATAAAATATCAACCTGATAGCAGCAGCTGAGACGTAAGTTCGTTTATATCATTGGTAAAGAAATATTTACAAACCAGTTTTAATTAGTTATAAGGATAACGGCAGGGGGGGATCGTTTGAGTCAGGATTCTATATCTCAATCAGAAATTAGGCCAGGTGGCGTTCTTCAAACTGCATCAAGAAGAGTTAGGATGATCTTTTCCGTTATGGCCAGTCCTAACAGAATTGATATTCTTCGTATTTTAAATTCTAAAGGTCCTTTAACTTATTCTGAGCTAAAATCTCTTGCCGGTTTTAAATCAAAGAAGGAGTCAGGAAAATTTGCATATCATTTGCGAAAACTGCTGAGACAGTCTTTGGTTGCCTTGAATAAGGCAGAAAGGAGATACACTATAACCAATTTAGGAAAACTCGTTCTTAGTCTTGCCAGGCAAATTGAAGAAAGATCCATAATAGAGAGTGGCAAGATGTATGTGAGAACATCACGGCACTCCATTGAGGAATTTAATTCAAACAGAATCATTCAGTCATTAGTTAGAGAAGCCAATATGCCCCTTGAACAGGCCCATAAAATAACTGAAGAAGTGGAAAACAAGGTATACAAGTTTCAAACTGCCTATCTTACCTCTTCACTTATACGCGAAACAGTAAACTCCGTCCTTATCGAACATGGCTTTGAGGAATATAGATCGAAACTTGCAAGGCTTGGGCTTCCAACTTCTGATGTAGTAGAACTCTTCAGCGGTAATTCCAAGACACTCAATGAAGTTGACAGTATTCTTGCTGAAGCTTCGCATGCCGTCTTTTCGGAAAATCTGCTCTTTAATACCCTACCTAAAGATATAACCGATATGCATCTTGCGGGGGAATTGAATATTTCAAATAGCGGATTGTGGGGCTTGATTCCTGACACCATTTTTTATGATTCCAAAGAGCTGTTAGAATATGGATTCGATCCAAAGGGAAAATACTTGAACGTTTCAAGAATCCTCCCTGCGACGAAATTGGAAGACATCTTAACAATTTTCCCCAGGATGGTATCAATTCTGGCCAGAGAGGCTTACTCGGAGATAGTACTCGATAATTTCATTGGATCAATTTTCAGCAAAGTTGAATTTGACATTAACAACATAGAATCAATATTTGCGAACACATTACTTGCCTCTTCAATTTCCAGATCCTTCATGCCATGGGGATTCCCAGTTTTGACCCTCACCTTGCCGGCAGATAAGTTAGATCCCAATATCGTAGGGGCTCTATTGAGAGGATACCACAAATACGTAGAGCACACACCTAGACCAAATATAGGGCTTCAGATACTGACTCAAGATCGAAATTCCATTCATAAGCATTCGGAAGCTATTGCACCCATAATTCTTGACGGTGGAATGATTTCTGTCACTAATAAGAGCATTCGAACCCATACAGGAGTTTTAAGGAATACTAATAACGACGGGTCAGGATCGGTAATAAGTCTGCAATCTCTTGCGGTTAATCTCCCCCGATTAGCATACCAATCTAACAAAGATGAGACTTACTTCAGAGCTAGGTTAGCACTCATGCTAAAACCAGCAGTTGCCGCTCTTGCCATTAGGAAGAGAGTAATTTCTGACATCATTAGAAAAGGCATCCTTCCGAGCCTTTCACAGACGAATCAATCGATGCAACTAGGAAAGACAAATCTCATAGTCAATCTTACAGGAGCGAGGGAATCAGTTTACAGTATCTTGGGACACGAAACAGATGGGGAAGAAATTTTGCTGAAGGTGTTGCGTACAGCTACAGATGTGGTGGCGGACAACGGCAGACAGCAAGGCGAGGATTCAGTAGGCATTGCAATGGTCGTCGACGACAGCGCTAAACGGTTAGCTTCACTTGATGCTGAAAAGTACGGAAAAATACGACAAACTAGTGATGGAAAAATGGACGGATATTCTCAAGGTATGACTATAATGGGTAAAGATCTGTTAGAAAATAAAAAACTAATCAGCTCAGCATGCAATTCGACCGCTAGCCTTCTTAATGGCGGATTTACTGTAGATGTTGATCTAACAGGAGTATCTAACAATGATGCAAATGCGATTTTAAAAGCTGCAGATGATCTACAATTTTTCAGACTATTATACAAACATAAAATATGTTCTTCTTGTGGTACCAGATGCTATATTTCTCAAGAAAAATGTCAAAAATGCAAATCGCCCTATCTTTCCATAATTTATTAATACAAAATCAATTAGTTTACACCTTTACTATATTATTTTTTAGTAAGATAACCCTTTTAAGCTAAGCTCTTTTTCTATAGGACGGGATGGCTGGGGTTACCGAGGTAAACAATTCAAGCGAAAAAAATATTATGCAAATACGAAAGAGGGACGGAAGAATAGTTGACTTTAATCAGAATAAAATTTCTAATGCAATCTATAAGGCGCTGATTGCAGTAGGCAAGGCGGACTATGATTTAGCGGATAAGTTGTCAAATAAAATCTTACAAAAGATGATGCAGCAGCGCTATGGAGTTGATAATGCAGTGATGGTTCCAAGTGTGGAAGACGTTCAGGATATTGTTGAATCACTTCTGATCGAAGAAGGATTGTCAGAAACTGCCAAGGCATACATACTGTATAGGCATGAGAGGCGCAAAATTAGAGACGAGAAAATGAAGATTCTAAACAAAAAGGACTTGGACGAAGTCGACAAGGCCTTTGATCTAAACTCATTGCGGGTACTTGCAGCACGTTATTTGCTCCGAGATAATAATAATGAAATAATCGAAGGACCTAAATCGATGTTCGAAAGAGTTGCAATTCTAGTATCTATTCCAGACATGTTACATGACGCAAAAATTTTCTCTTCCGATGAAAGTTTCTCACAGAATATAGAAGAAGCAGAAAAATACTATCCAAAAATTGATGATTTTGACTTGAAGCTGAAACTCGGAGATTATTACCTTAATAAGTATCATTTCGAAGCCATGATCCGTCATTTCATTTATCTGGCCAAACTCGGACACATGAAAGTAAGCTTCAAGGAACTTTTACGTTTAATAGCTAATGGGAGTATGTCCACATATTCAGAACGAATTACAGAATACTATAATCTGATGGTTTCAAGAGATTTTCTGCCGAATACTCCAACCCTTATGAATGCTGGTGCAAAACTTGGGCAGCTCTCTGCTTGCTTTGTTCTTGACATTCCCGACGATATGTCAAGAATAATGAAATCTTCAACTGATGCGGCGATGATCTTCAAATCTGGTGGCGGCGTAGGAATTAATTATTCTGATCTTCGACCTGAAGGTGACATTGTTGCTTCAACATCTGGGGTTGCTTCGGGTCCGACATCATTCATGAGGATCATTGACACCATTACTGACGTCGTAAAGCAAGGTGGAAAGCGGCGCGGAGCAAACATGGGAATACTAGAAGCATGGCATCCTGATATAGAGAAATTTGTAACTGCAAAAACCAAGCCAGGGGTATTTGAGAACTTTAATGTAAGCGTAGGAATATGGGAGGATTTCTGGCGATCTCTAGTAAATGAAGACAATCACAGGTACACGCTCAAGAATCCAAGGACTAAGGAACCTTTAAGTCAAATTGATTCACACCAATTGTTGGATCTCATAGCATTTAGTGCTTGGAAGAGCGCTGAGCCTGGAGTCATATTTTTCGACAATATTAACAAGTATAATCCTTGCCTTACAGCTAAAAATGGCCCTCTACGAGCAACTAATCCATGCGGCGAGCAGTCACTTTATCCTTACGAATCCTGCAATTTAGGTTCAATAAATTTGGCTAACTTTGTTAAGAGAAAAGCAGACGGTATGTTTGAATTCGATTGGCAACGATATGAACAGGCTGTTCGTCTATCTACCAGGTTCCTGGACAATGTCATTGACATGAACAAGTATCCAGTTGAAGAAATAGATCATAATACAAAATTAACCAGAAGAATCGGACTTGGAATTATGGGCATAGCTGATCTGCTCTTCCTGTTAAGAGTACCATACAATTCTAAAGAAGGTTATGAATTCATGAACAAATTGGCAGAAGCTATTTCATATTATAGTATGGAGGAAAGTGTTGCTATTGCCAAATCAAGAGGAGCATTCCCTCTATTCGACAAAACTGGCTTCGTTAATGGAAAGGTAATTCCTGTTGCTGGCTATTATGAGATCCCAAAAGAAATGCATTCATTTGACTGGGATTCTCTTATTGAAAAGATAAAGAAGTACGGAATTCGAAATTCCTGGACATCAACAATTGCACCGACTGGAACGTTATCCATGATTGCAGATACTTCAAATGGGATAGAGCCTGTTTTTGCTCTTGTTTTTGAAAAGCGGGTCACTGTTGGAAGATTCTTCTATACAAACAGAGTATTTGAAAACATGTTAAAGGAAAAGGGCCTTCATAGTGACGAAATATTAACGAAGATAGCCAACAATTACGGTTCCGTTAGAGGGTTAAGCGAAATTCCAGAATCGATACAAAAAATATTCGTTACGGCAATTGATATTCATTGGACTGATCATCTAATGGCTCAAGCCATATGGCAAAAATGGATTAGTAATGCAATCGCAAAGACAATTAATATGCCTGCTGATGTCAATGTAGAGGACGTTAAAGCTTCCTATTTATTATCACACGAATTGGGGTTAAAGGGTGTCACAGTTTATAGAGATGGTTCTAGACACGAACAGGTTCTCCATATAACAGGAAATGATAAGAAAGAAAGGGGTTTTGTAGTTAAGCCCAGCCCTTATGTTGTCGACCATATCCGCTCAAACTTGAAAGAGAAATTCGTCAAAGAACAGCTCGAGAAGATATTTAAAGAGTCAGAGGAAAAAGAAGAACTATTTGTTCAGAGTTTGGCTGAAGGCAAGAAGACATTGCCTCCTCCGATGACACCAATCGAGTATACCCCAGAAGAAGCTTGTCCATCATGTAGTTCAAGATTGATTATTACTGAGGGTTGCAACATGTGCATTGAATGTGGCTTCAGTAGCTGTGCTTCAGGCTAAGATAAATATCGTTCTTTCATTTAGAAACATGTGGCTTTGAAAACTAAAGCCCGTTTCTATCGATAAATATCATAAGCTGCCTCTTGCTACAAAAGGTATGTTTAAATGATCGGTGATAGGTTCGTACGATTCGAACCCTAAAGTTAGCATTCATCCCCAATAGGTTCATATGAACTCTTCGAGGAGTTTTAACGATTGGGAATTTACAAATATGACGTTTATCGGAGCCCAAATATCGGGTTATTCGTAAAAACAAATGATACGTTGCTGTCTGTCCCTTTTGGTTTTGCAGAAACAAAAGTCAACAAGCTAAAGGAGTATTTAGATGTTGAAACGATAGTCTATGTATCAGTATCAGGAACAAGATTGCTCGGTCCTCTGACTGTTATGAACAATAACGGCATATTGCTTCCCTCTACGGCATCCGAAGATGAATTACAATTATTTAAAAAAGCCAGTAAGGTAAATGTTGAGCGTCTGGATTCTAAATACACGGCAATTGGAAATTTGATTTCAGCAAATGATAAAGGAGCAGTTGTATCGACCTTGATTAGAGAAGAGACACTCCAACAGATAAAAGATATCCTGGGTGTCCAGGTTGAGAGATTATCTATTTCAGGTTTTGTACAAACTGGATCATTAGTGGTTGCTACAAATCAGGGTGCCGGTGTTCACCCAATCGCTACAGAAGACGAAGTTCAGAAATTGTCTGAAATATTGATGGTTGACGTTGAACCGGCAACTGTGAATGGTGGTATCCCATATCTTTCATCTGGTATCACCGCTAACTCCAATTCCATGGTAGTAGGAACTCTTACGACAGGTCCAGAATTGATAATATTAAGTCGGGCCTTCAAGATCTAAGTTCGAGTAGATCATTACCCAAGTAATATTGGGCATCTATTGCCCGGCCAAATTGGAAAAAATATAGGCCCGAAGTTTCTTGCACTTTGGTTGCGATTCGAAGACCTGCGGTTCACGTTTATCTCAATTGGTATATTTTATGTCTGGAGCAATTCTTGAGGAAGAAATGGCGTGATCGTCTTGCTGATACGTGGTACTTATCTCAGAGTTATGTACATTTACCTTAATACTATTTGCTTGCGTGTCAGATAATCCATATTGTTGGGCAAGACTAGTTTTGACGAGCTTTACGGGATCATAGATCTTGTCAGGTTCTAATTGGAATGGAATCTCAAGATTTGTGTTCAATGATGCTATAGGTATCTTACCAGATGGATCATCCAATATACTGAATGAGATTTTGTCAATAATTATACCTTGAGCTAAATGAGGTAATGCATTTGCAGTATAAAATACTTGCACATCAACTAAATTTGCATTGTCAGCATTGACTGGTCTTAATATTGAGACTTCACTATTCCTCGTGTCTGGAAAAGCTCCAAGTATGTTACCACTAATTGGTAGTGTTATAATTACGAAACCTTCAAAAAATCTAGAATTACTTGGCAAGAGTGCTGATAAATCCGAACACGATATTTTGGTAGAAGTCTCAGGTGCCAGTTTTTTAATGATCGCATTCGATGATGGCCCATCCGTTACTACCACATTCCAAAGAAACTTAATCGGGTAATTCTGCCTGTTAAATATACTGATGTCGCTGTCATAGTAACCTGGTCGAAGAGGACCGTTCGTTGAAGATATAGTTCCGCAAACAAACTTGGGTGTATAAGTTATAGTACTTATTGTCGGCGCATTCAGAATTCCGGATGAGTCCACAGGAGATGTTCGATTGGTTACATTACTAAGAAAGAGCTCCTTTCGCATCGTCAAGTTTCCTACATCCATTAATGTACTGAAATTATCAAATGATACGGAGTTACTGCTGTTTGTATAGGGACTAGGGATTATGCTCGAATTAGTATCCAGAAAATTTGAGTCGTTAGTTGCCGATGAATCAACTACCCTCATATCATCAGTACCTTTAATCGCATTGATACTATTCTTATTTATAATGAAAGGGAAGAGCAATGCAAGAAAAGTAATCGCAACGAATATAACGATAAATTTATTCATCTCGAGTCCATATCTAACCAAGAAAATTCTTTAATATATGTGATGGCAGTCCAATGAGAATGCAATGCGGGAATCCATGTAAAGCGATCAACTATTCAGCACACAGTACGAGAATACATTGGAAGTACTAATTTCCACTCCCTGTTCTTAGAGCAATTGGCCTGATATCCCTAATTTTGAGGTATCCAGCCGAGCTGACAATCTTTTATTAGGACGATTTAAACAATACTTTAAAAGCTGAATTGATATGAAGACTAATCACTTTTTTAACCGCGATATTGTTTCAATCAAAGACTTTACAAAGGATGACCTGGAATTTATTTTCGATGCAACGGACAAGATAAGGACCCTCAAAGCAAATGAGAGGGGTCA
>DASWDL010000075.1:0-6953 GCA_036395315.1 Nitrososphaeraceae archaeon | reverse complement strand
TGTTACTGGCGATAAGAACTGTTTGGCAGGAAAAAAGTTTTCTAGGAATGGTTGTAAGAAAGTTATTATTGTAAAAAATATTAGCAGTGGGACTGCAACATATAGAATTTTTCTTACAAAGTTGAACTCTGATACTGCGGCTTCATATCCTCTTTCCATAAAATATTTTTCAGCAGAATACGGTGCGGGATAAGGTGGATATATGATAATCATTATGATAAATACAATAATTTGAAAGGTAGAAAATATCTGGACTACCGTTATAGCGTGCTCTAAATTCTGCTGAACTGTAGCAGGAGTTGATATACTTTTGAAGTAATCTATTATTACTGTATTAATGAGAAAGTGTGAAATTACAACAATAGAGGGTAGTACTATCAGTACAATAAAAGTGAATTTAAACCCTGAAAGAAGTTTCATGACTTTATTGCCCCATCCTCACTTGCCTGTTTGTTTAACATTACACCCTTCTATAATGCATATACTCGAGTATTAAATGCAAGAATAGATTTACTCATATAATTCAAATGTTAAAATTATCTATATGGAAGCTATGCTATTTTCAGTAGTAACATTCGGTTGGTAGAAATTGTTTTGTTCCTTAATGGCGACTGTCTATATATTAGATATCTAATTTTTAGAAACCTATCCAGTTATAAGCAATTGTCTCTTATTTGATAGCCCGAGTCAGTCGTCTTCTTTCTCTGGATATTCGTGACATAAAGAGAACGAATATCGCATTCAATATGGCGAAGGAAATAAAATTACTCGTAGCAAGAACTATCCTCACAGTAAAATGGACGGAGGCACCAAGATAATCCCAAGGCAACAGTGTGGAGCCCGAGACAACTATCGGCTTCAATGGCTATTACTTGCTCGGTGAGGGTGTTAAAGATGTTGGACATCAATTTCGGCTTTGGATTCATGTTTGACATGAAAGTTATTTCCTTGTCTGTCAATTACCCAATTTCTCGCGCCGTCGCAGCATTATTCTGATTTTAGATAACTCTTTTTACAACTTCTTTCAATATAGAAAAGCTTACAGGCTTATGAATAAATTCAACGATTATGTTACCCTTCTTTAACTCATTTATGTGATCATCCTTAATGTCATAGGCTGAAATTAGAATTATCCTCGTTCCGTTCAGCACTTTTATTCTTCTTGCTACCTCTTCTCCGGTCATATCGCCGAGTTTGAAGTCAAGTAGTATAACATGAACTGGTTCTCCCCTTTCTTTCTTTTGAATAAATGACTCTATACACTGGCTCCCTGAGGATGTCATAATTACTGAATAATCTGTCTTCAATATTGCTGCATATGTTGCAAGTACATCGTGCTCGTCATCGCAAATCATGACTGTCTTTGTAATCTCTGGCATTTGCCCCTCGTTATTTTTTCAATTGGAACTATTAAACAGATTCTCTCCCAGCCTTGCCGTTTTTTTAATTTAATTTCCAGTTAGGGTGATCCTATCAAATCGTTCCTTTATTTCCGGAAAAATAAAAAAAATCCATTTATTTTTGGAAGTGCCACAACAAGTTGTCATGTTATAGGACTCTTCGACCAAATGCGCGCACATCCAACACGATAATAGTGAAATTTGCAGGGTAAGTAGGAAGTCTAGAAATTATTGTCTTTGTAAGGAGTCTGAAGAAATGTGGAAGTTTTAAACTTTTATTATCACAAGTCTTAGCCTTAATGGGTTTAACTCTTAAAGTTCGTAAAGTAGCTCGTCAGTATATTGGTACTCATACCCATACGTAAATTGGGACTGATAAATTTTGTCACATATATTCAAGTGAAATAATTAATGCCAAAGGTTAGAGAGGCCGCTAGGGATATTGGGTCTACCTATACCAACCTCTGCTTCTCGCGTTGTTCCCATTAAGGAGGAACCCTAATAACAATATCTTACATCGAAAGAATTCTTCCCGCCTTACTGTGGGGGGTAACCCCTATCTTCCCTTTGAAAGTAACAACTATGACATTTACTAACTTCAATTTTTCTTTGGGTCTAAAGGATATGGTAGGCGATTTTCCCCAATTAAATCGAAGTTATTTCCGTTCTGTGAATGACTAGCGTAGTAAGGTCAATCTGGCTTATTTTGTTATCAAGACAAAAGGCAGAAAGAACTTCACAGATTTACTTATTTTTCAAATGAGATGTGGTCTATATGCTTAAGCGAATAAAACTCACTAGCAGAATTGTGATTCGCTCCTTAAATTAACCTTGATGCATTGTTTTAGTTTGGTTTCTGGCCGTCCAGTAGTATTGTGTCATTTATCGTGCATTAGAAAGAAAAATAGTAAACAAGGACTTAAAGACAGAAATACGTAATACTATCCACTTCCTCTATTGATTGGGTGTCGTGTCAATGAAGCTTGCTATGTTGCGCCAGAGTAATGTGGAAGCTGTTTTGCTAGCTGTTATAGTTATGCTCATAACTGATACGATGATAAACCAGGTCTCTGATTTCCTTGCAACAGATCTTATTTCCAATTTTGGCATTGTTCTTTATGCTTCTTTTATCATAATATTTGGAATCTCTCAATATTTCATATTAAGATACACAAGGAAAAAAATTCAATACCACTATTCGATCTCGTCATCGACTAGGATAATGGATAATGCTATTATATTTGTACAGAGTTTCCTCTTTCTTATCAATATGATTTTACTTGCACAGATTCTATTTTTGTCTAAATATCCCACATTTCTACTTAGCATCATTACCACCGTAAGTTATACAGCTAGCATCTTGTTGATGTCTTATTTCGCTTACAAGTTCTTGTCATGGTATTTCGTTAACATGCATTCGCTAATAGTCCTGCTTTTTGGCATATCATTTGCAATCTTGAGCTTGACCTCATTGATTGGACTGGGTCTGGATCTTTACAATTTTGGACTGAGGCCAGCTGAAATTTATTCCACTACCAAACCTGAGTTTCCTTCTTATGAAGAGGGTACAATTTTGAATACTATCGATATGAGCTATCAATATCTTGACTTGATTTCATTTGTATTTGTATGGGGAAGTAGCGCCCTTCTTTTAAGGCAGTATATACATAAATGGCATCTCAAACACTGGATTCTAATTTGCCTGCCTTTGATTTACTTTCTCAGCTCCTTTATTGACTACACTGGGATATACGTCCCGTCTTCTGACTCTGAATCATTCTCCTATTACCTTTATTCTTCTCTGAACTCTACTGCAGGAGGCCTATTATTTGGTGTTGCTTTCCTCCTGGTGGCAAGAAATATTCAGAATGTTATGATCAAGAACTACATGGAATTATCAGCGTATGGATTTGTATTATTCTTCATTTCGAACCAAGTCTTCCTGGCAGCTACTTCGTTTCCGCCATTTGGTAGTGTAACAATTTCATTTTTTGGATTGGCATCATACCTTATAGTAATTGGGCTATATTCTTGCGCACTTTCAGTTTCTCAAGACGTTGCTTTACGAAAGTCCATCAAGAAATCTATTTTGAATAGATTTAACTTGCTTGGTAGCATAGGACAGGCAGAAATGCAGCAGGAAGTCGAAAAGTGGGTTAAAGATGTTGAAAAGAGAGGCCTAAGAACTGATGTCCCTCCTTCCATGAGTCACGAAGATGTGAAATCCTATATACAAGACACCGTAAATGAGGTCAAAGGGCTGAAAAAACGAAGTTACGACTAGTTATCGTTCCTTAGGACCTAACCTATGTGATATGATTGTGAGTTTAATAGAATATTGTTTGTTACAGTGGCAATCTGCTCATCTTCTCAACATCCAGTAGGATAGATCTATTCTCAAGACTGGCAAAAAATGAAGGGTAAGTGAGGTTGTTACAAATACCAGAACATGATTACTAATAATGGCAATTACATATATTGACCAAGTACTTGGTATTGATACGCCAAACTGACATAAGATAGACATATTTCTATATCTATATGATTTTTGTAATAAAAGTAACATAATATCTTTACTAAAGTAGAATACCACGTCTTACGTATAAAGTCCTAATGAGTCTTACAACAGTTACCGTCAAAAATCGAATTTCTGAACTTGGGGAGATGCTACGAATGGAATGGAGAGAACATAATCACGAAATAATAATAGGTGCTATAATGGCTGGCGTAGGTATTGCCATCACAGTTGCTGTTACTGGCAATGTAAACGATGCATTTGCCGGATCGCGAAGAAGATAGCAGCTAGACCTAACCGTCAGGAACGTTGGCAATAGTAAAGGACTGAAAGCAGTAGAAATAAGCAGCATCAACCTCTTTTTTATTTTATAATTGATAAAAAGACATCGGCAGCACATTTTGAGGTAAAAGTCACAGTTTGGTCTTATGTATAACTAAATTTATTAATTTTATTTATCGGCTGAAATAAGGTCAAAGTTATTTAATTTATAAAAACGGAAGATGAATAGGATCATCGTATATTGCGACTGTGGAATTTCTAATCCAAGTCATAGGATTCTAGGAAACTCTCAACGTTCTTATGAGTCTGACACTTGAAGGGGAAAACGATTGTGCCCTTGTATGTCCCCTTTGGTGATTCAAATCAGATTGGTTTCAATAGCACTAGTTTTTGGTTGTGAAGTTCGTTGCAAGAGTGCTGAATATTGAATCTGTATGAATTGATTACTCTCAGCATAGAGGCAAGTCTTGGCCAGTAGGCCTATGCTTGGTTTTTTAAGCCTTTTGGCCTGGTATAATACATCTGCTATATACTGAAAGTTCCTAAGATCGGCCTTCCTGATCCGAAAGCTCACCGTCTGGAATTCATCTACCATAGCATAATATATAATTATCCACTATAAAAATGTTCCAGTTTCATCGTCTATAGTAGACGGATTCGTCATTAATTCTGTCAGACTTGACAAGATTAACTCGGAATCTAACAGAATCTGAAATTATCTTGTCACGTACACCTCGTAACAGTCCACCGCATTTTTCTGGTGTTTTCCGGTGCAGTCTTGTGGAATCTGATCAGAATTCCGTTTATTTTCGTCTACATATTGACATGATTGTTTTACTTCATAGCTCGTGTGTATAAATATTGGAGGGGCTACTTAACGGAACCCCGTTTTACGTTTCTTGTTTAAATAATAATTCATGCATTATTATTCCAGCTGCAAAGAAAAAATCATAATAAAAAACGATTTTTGCCTAATTGGGCCCACTATTCACCAAACTGCCCAGTATCAACCCAGCTTTGTTTAATTAATGTCCACCAATCTTCAGCCAGGCCATTCAAGACATAATCATAAGGTAACCAGCCATATCCACTATTATGAACAAATACTCCTGCGGTTAGTGCGAAGTTATTGCAGTTTCTCCTTGGGACAATAAGGTCATAAACTGGCAGGCTGGTATTCAACCACTCTACACTGGTCACTTTGTGGTTATTGAGTTTGGCCATATTCCTTCTCCTTGCTCCGAGCTGTATGGGAGTAGTCGGCAGCTCTCCATTGGAGTACCTTCGTTTCAATGTCTCACTAATTTTGGCAGCATTTTTCCTTCCTAGCTTTCCGTATTTAGAATGCACATCAATACCATATTTTTTCCTACGAGTTTCAACCCTCTTAGTGGCACCTAGAGAACGTTCTTCAGTGGAACGATTTTGTAAACCATTTCGTAAAATATTCTGATGCCGGGTTAGAATTTGTTTCTCTGTTAAAGTTACCTCTCCTAGCGCAAGTCTTCTGTTATAATCTCCAATATTCTTCATCGAGATCAGGACTAGTCGATCATAATTCTCGCGCCAGTAATTTAGAAGACTTTCTTTTCTGGTCGATGCAAGCATCCTATGTAATGCAAGATGCTGACATTCCAACATTATCTCCAAGTTTTCAGGAGAATTATTTCTACAATCGAAGTCCTTGTGGTGTGTTATGATTTCACAGTTATGCGCGTTGATACAACTGTCCGCATGCACATGATTTTCAAGTCGCCTATTCAATTCATGAGCAACCATCCAGTGAGTAGTTATCCAATTGTTCTTCCATTTGCTACTGTAGAACTTTTCATATACATGATTCAGTGTTCTATATAGTGGCATTAAAGACTCACCCTCTCTTAAATTGGCCGCGGGCTTGTAGGAACCGTCGCGCATCAACCACAGGTGATCAGATGTGCACACGATACTTTCGTTATTATCAAGTGTCACTCTCACAAGATCATCTCTATATCCCGAATACTTCGGTATTGCCAAAGCTGGAACTACTTTCTCTTTATAGGTATCATATGAGTAAATCCAAACTGGTTTTTTATTTAGTACAAGCTGTTCTATAGGAACTTCGCTACCATTCAACAAAGAGATTTTTGTTTCTCCTGTCAGGCATTCTCCCCATTCGACTCCCCATGAGTTCCGTATGAGTAACGCGCCTTTTGTTTCGATATCACAAGTTTCATTTTTTACTGCCATCTTGTCATCGTATCCAACTGCCATTATAGCATGTCCGCCTTCAACCTTCTCGCCATCACAGGGATATGGAATCTTACCTGTGGTACCTCCTTGTTGAATAGAATTGTATACGGTAAATCCGAACATGCAAGGGAATCCCTTCGCAATATTATTCTTTATAGATTTCAATAGAACATCCTTTTGTATTCCGGAAGGGTCAAGACGAACATAATTGATTGCTTGAAAATTCTTTGCGAAAGAATAGCAAAAAGCAGGGGGTTCCTCGTCAAACTTTTCAATGTCATAAGGCCAGTGTTCCTCTGGTGGAACGCCAAATAGGGTTATAGCACCCATTGCGCTTCTAAGGAATGCACCTGTATCACCTTTGAAGTTCAAGAGATTTCTAGTTACCTTGTAAAGAAATAATCGTGATGCATCAATATATTTTCCATCTGCTCGCTTTTCAAAGTATTCAACCATCCCAACACCAGCATTAGCAGTACAAGATCCGAGTGACTTTTGATCTTCTATTGGAGAACACCATTTTC
>DASWDL010000074.1:0-5712 GCA_036395315.1 Nitrososphaeraceae archaeon | reverse complement strand
TATTTCCGTCCGTTTGATCTTGGAAGGACGTTTAACCCATATGTCTGGACTGCATATGGCGTGCTCATGTAAACCAAAGATATTACTCCCATTTTCAAATGATGGGCGAGCTCTACAAGTGCAACAAGCCCGTCCTTACCCATTATCGGATTGGCTATTAGGCAGTCAAACTCGAGACGATGTAAACGATTCAATATAACTGAATTTGAATTCATAATGTCGTTCAATTTAATATCGGCGATTGATTGGATCCCGTACGAATGGACAAAAGTGTTTAGAGTTCTTATATTTTCAGGAGAATAAGACAATAGCATATGAAAATTGATTTTAACAGCACATATGTATGACTCATATTCTCTAACAATTTTAATAATTTCCTCTATCGTTTTCGATCTAGAGTACGGTGGATCCAGCGCGAGGATTGTCTTAGTACCTTTTCGCACCGAACTTCTCTTTATCCGATTACCATAGGTTATGGTGGGACGGTAGGAGCCTTTACTCATTATTTTTTTCATGTTTGGCAGGGAGGTAATAAAGAAGTTTCCACTCTACCATCACATGCGGTGTTTGTTGTAATCATGTTAACAAAATTAAGAGTACTTAAGACTTGAAGGAATCCTCCTCCTCATGGATGCTAGGTATTCGTGATGCCTTCCTAAAAGCGTATTACCATTATGAGATAGTAGCTAATATTACTATTTAATAGACTATATAGGATTATTTTGTTATTCATAAGTTTTCACTAATGGATTCGAACCAAGCAATTTGACCAACTTAATGTAAATATAACCGTGTTCTTCTATGTTATTAGAGAAAACTGTAGATTCATTTTTCTGGCTAGAATATTTTACGAAAGAATTCATAGGCTCAACTGTACTAGTAATATAATAGAAATAAGAAATACTGTCAGATTCACCCAGAGTTACTGCCGTGCCGATTATGTGACCACTTTCTGATTTAAACACAAAAAGGGGCAGAGGAGCCTCATCATAGATCATTTTAAATGAAGCAATTTTCGCTAGACTCGTTATATCCTTTAATTTTATGGGGACATATCCGGAATTTTTTCCTATCTTAGCAGTACGAGAAAATGCTTTAGGAAATTTTTCAACAGCGATAACAGGAGAATAAACATAGACAGGATTGGATATAGAATTTACAATTGTGACTTCTTCCGTACCTCCAGAATGCTTATACGCTAGAAACTGACCTTCAGTGGGATATTTTACATAGTAGATAACCGGTATATTATTGAGAAAATCCATTTGGGTAGCAAAAACGTGATGCTCTCCTTTAGTGAACGAAAAGGTGAGGAGAGGAGTACGCTCGAATGCGCAAACCAATCTTCCGAAATCATTGATGGTTGAAATCTCTATATAATATGGGGCTCTGGATTGCAATAAGCTATCGTTCATTTTAAGATTATTAATATGCTCCGCCGGTCAAGAATAGTCCTTGCAAACATTCCTTAGGGCGCCGATAGATAGCCAGTGAACCACGTGTGTCTACCGTATTAATGCCAATATTGAAATACTGAAAGAATAAATCAGGAGTCTAACATGAGTTCGTCTCTAGACCACTTTATTAGAGACTGCTGATTATTTATGTTTAGCATTTTTCATCGATTATCTGACATTCCGGCGATCTATGATGTCGAATATATCTTCACCAGTACCTATTAGAACAACAGGGATACCAGTTTCTCCTTCAATCTCTTGAATAAAGAACTTGGCCTCATCTGGAAGTTTAGAAAATTCCCTTTTTCCCGCACAGGAGGGAAATAGAACGTCCATTTTAGTAACGGCAAGTTCAGTAGCACTATTAATTTTAACCGATCGCTTAGCTAAATCCATATTGAATAATGAAGATCTCCGCAATCTGCCTGTCACGCTGCCATATTCTGTCCATCCACGTTCTATGGTTTCTTTTGAACTTAATTCATTTTGCAACGGACCTGCCCCTACCCGTGTCACAAAAGATTTGAATACAACTAGAACATGGTCAACTTTCTTAGGACCTATTCCAACGTCAGAACAGATTCCTGAAGCAGTAACATCTTTTGATGTTACATAGGGATAACCTCCATGGTACAAGGATAGATATGTCCCTTGAGTACCCTCAACAAGGACTCCGCAGTTTTGGTCAATAGCATCATTAACGGTTTGACTAATGTCATTTAAATAAGGCTTGAGATCTGGTATGTCTCTAGCCAGCTTTAATCTACGGAGGGCTCTATCTGAGTTTGCGGGGCCCGTTCCAGTTCCGGTGGTTCCTACCGTTTGTCTGAGATGTTCTGATTCAACATCTTGTCGAATGTGAGATTCTTCAATAATTCCACATTGCTCGTCGACCATGGTCCTATTAACTGTAGAATACTTTTCAATTTCTTCAAATAGAATTCTTGGAGTTAGCAGCACACCTGCTCCGATTAGCAATTTTGTCGATTTGTTCAGGATAGCGCTTGGCAACATGCGGACCTTATATTGAATACGGTCGCGAATGAATGTGTGACCGGCATTTGCCCCCACCCCACCCCTAACGGCCAAGTTTGGAGAATCCTTAATTGAGAGATAAGCTAGAATTTTCCCCTTGCCCTCATCACCGTAAAAACCACCCACTGTAACAGTACAGGGCATGTCAAAATATCTAATATGAACCAATATAAGGATAAGTAGAAGTACTTCTGGTCTAACCTGAGTTGGTCTAATAGTGCATTAACCGACGGAAAACATATCTAAATTGGGTATGAACACAGTGTCATCTCTCGGATCTCGATAATCCAATTTTGGAAATTAAATAGTTTCAAATCTGTCCGCAATATAGTATTTGATTAATGGGAATCAGCATTTACCATACATGTATTAATCATACGTTCTCTAAAATCTGGCATTATGCAAACAAACCCTTCGGATGTAGAAAGACTATTATTTATAATGGCCAGTCTGCCAGAATTTCTGAGATTATCTTTAGCAAGAAGAAAGCTGAGGGAGTTAATTTCTATGAATGAATCGGACAGAATGTTGACGATTTTACAAGTAATTCGGTGTTTAAACTCACTAGATCCACATATGATTGGGCGGTTAGTAACGTCTTGGATTAAGGAAATGTGCGCATTGGATTCAAAAATTCTCACCGAATTAATGGTAATTTATTGCAATATTTTATTGAATGAGAAAAATTTTATCAATACCTATTCAGCAACTTTTTTGGATGGATATAATTCACTTCCAAAAGAAGACCAAGGAAGAATTTTGACAGGGGTAAAAGAAGCCTTACTTATGAGCCCCAATCAGTTAGAATTAGTCGATAAGCTTCCAGAGGCAATCAAAACTATAATGGGAATTAGGAATTAACGGCTATCATTTTGAATCGGGATTCTTGGTGAGCTCTTCCCCCTTTTCTAGTCCAAAAAATGTCCTTTCGTACTTCTTTAAAATTTTCCTATGTTCTGGCAAGGACATATCCAGACGCATCTCGTTAATTACCATTACAGCATAAGTAGTCCACTCCTTCCAGCAGGAATTGCAAGACGGGTATTTCAACGACTGTAGATCATCGATTAGTTTTTCATCAAAATTTTTTTCACACTTAATGCAAGTTTTCATTCGTCATTTCTTAAGAATAGTGCTATTTTATTGTTTTATAACGAAACAATAGCATGCTTACTAATTAGGTTTTTTATAGGGATGACTTCGCATTATATGTTGTCGCATTTGTTCCATTCCATTAAACTTCAAGTCACACTGCTTGCACTCGTACAATTTGTCCTCGTGGGTAACTTGATAATGCTGCATTAGGTCGTGAGCCCTTCTGTATCTTTTCCCACACATGTGGCAGACATTGTATTTCAGAATACCTATCAACCCAACAACTGTCCCATTTACAAAGGACCATTTTCACTATATTAAATTAGTGTATCTCGTGACTGCGTATTCAAAGCGTTGGATTATTTATAGTAGAGGTCTTACCTATATTTCATTTGCAGCCAAGAATTACATGCGTTCCTAGGGATTATTACAATTTTGATACTAATATTGTGGCAAAAGGATTACTCGGGAAGATGCTGGTTAGGGTGTTAAGGTCATCTGTTGGGCCAATACGACTCGCGGGCATAATAACAGAAACCGAAGCTTATGGGGGATATGAAGATCCTGCGAGCCATGCATTTCGAGGCCTTACCCCGCGAAATTCTATCATGTTTGGCCAAAGAGGATTTTGTTATGTGTATCTAATATATGGCATGTATCACTGCCTTAACGTTGTAGCTTATGCTAACAAAAAAGTTGCGGGAGCCGTGCTCATTCGCTCTATATACCCAATAGAGGGAATAAAAACAATGAAGATTTTTAGAAAGTCCAGCAGATTCAAAGATTTGACTAATGGACCGGGTAAAATATGTATTGCATTGATGATTGATAGAACGCTAAACGGTATAGACTTTACTGATAGCCAATCTTGCTTGCGAATAGAAGATGGGATAAAAGCTTATAGAATAAAAGCAAACAAGAGAGTGGGCATAACATTTGGTACGGAATTGAATTGGAGATACTTAATGGTAGGTGATATTGATTATCCCACCTAAAAAATTTATTGTTCTTGGCTGAATACCAAGGATTATGTACTCTCTTTAGAATCAATTATAGTTGGTAAAAAGGTTCTAATCTTGTGAAACTAGAATAATCTATGTTATGATGCTTAATGAATTAAAGACGATAAGTATTACTATATTAGTATATAAGAAATCTCGTATTTTTATGGATTTTGTAAATGTCAAAGATTTTTGTGATGGAAATTCAAATGTCTGCTTAGACACGAAACTGAGAGAGGATAAATGAATTGGAAATCGGTTAATTCGCCAATTTAATTTAGTCTGCCCTATGTAAAACTAGGGAGAGAAGTCTTTGTAACCTTAGATATTATGCCACTGAATGCAAAATTTACGATCAAAAACCAACCCCACAGATAGACTGCTCCTGCTTGTTTACATGGACCCTTCGTCTGATTTGGATCTGTTGGTAAGTGCTGTTGGTCGTTTTTCACGTTGTCGTCACCACACATTATCCAGGGAATTTGAAGTGGGGATAGCGCTACTATTTGACCAAAGATAGCCGGAAAGACTAGTATCCAAAGCATGAAAGATGGAATCATGTAAATTAGCATAGGCCTCATTTGTTGTTGTTGTAGTTCCATGCTCATCTTATTAACGTAAGCTTGCTTCTTCCTTAGCTCTTCAATTTTTGGCTTGTCCTGTTTTTTCACTGCAGCCATGTACTGTTTCCGCCATTCATTTGTCTCCTTCATTATTGCATTCATCTTTTGAATATCCGTAGTCTTTTTCCTTAGCATAGAAAATGCGAAATTTAACGAAATTGCAATTAAGGCAGCCACAACCATTGCAGTAAAAATGTCCCCGAAAATGGGATGCGTAGTGTATTTCGGAGTAAACCCAAGTTGCATAATAATTGAATCGGGGCTTATCATTTTGCCGTCACTTTAGTCATCGTCAAATTGAGCAATTACGTTAGGAACGCTAAGACGATAACTCTTTATAAGTATTTCATGACGATACACTACCGTAACAAACAATTTCGAGTGAATAGCAATTGTTGCGTCAAATTAATTAAGTGAATCAATAGTACTAACGCAAAACGAGATAATTATATATCCACATCAATATGAAATAGGACCTTAGATAAACCCCGGTGGCTGATA
>DASWDL010000073.1:0-5675 GCA_036395315.1 Nitrososphaeraceae archaeon | reverse complement strand
CCGCATACATCACCATTGTAGCAATGCAGCTAAGTATTACCAGCGTTTTCCACGCGTAGGCTGGAATTTTTTCAGAATTGTTAGAAAATGATGAATCAAACCTGTGCACTTTGGTACTTGAACTATCAGTTATATTTGGTTGGCGACTACCCTTACCATCCCGGTTATTATACGGCGGTATTGATTTCATATTAGTTGTTATATGTCTACTAAATTTCGCTTCCATACCTTCCTACCATCATCGCTTGTTCCTTTGAGATTTTATTGTGACCGGATTAGGAGCTGCAGTTGTAGTGTTACTAACATTGTGTCTCTTTATTCCTGTTGCCAATTCAGCGTTTGAATTGTTGCCATCAATAGTATAACCTACATCAAATTGATTCCTGAGATTTTGGTAAATATTTTCTAAGACACTTTTTGCAATATCAATTTTTTCTTGGGGGATGTCCTTAAGTGATACCTCTCTTATTTTGAGTGCAGATTTTACCATTCCATCCCATAATTTGTTCGCCCTCTCCGTGCGGTAGATTCGATTGTTCCGTCTGTCCGATGTATCTACCTTTCTTACAACCAAGTCATCCTTTTCCATTTTATCTATAATCGGTATTAATGTTGGGCCCTCTAGGCCTAGTCTTTCCGCAATTTCCTTCTGAGTGAGCCCGTCTTCATCGACGAGCATAACCATAACTTTCCATTGACCAGCTGTAACACCTACTTTCTCACGTAATTCAGAATCTAGTGCCTTGACGAAAGCCTTGGCAGTTTTGTTAACGATGAAACCGACACCCTCCTGAAAATCATACTTTTGCATTGTGCACACACTAATAGTATACTAATTAATAGTATATAAGTGTATGTTTAATGTTGGTATATCTCAAAGGATATGATATGCTTGACCGAGTTGGCCCATTTTCGCTCAAGGATGCGCGCACTTTATCTACTTTAACCCACATGACTACTGCGGATATTCCAACCAAAAGTATTACCGCTATTGTTACGACCACTATGCATCCTAAATTTAAGTAGTGGAACCCACCTGAATCCAGAATTATCTAATCAACCAGTAAATTCAAAAGTCAGTCCAAAGTAACAATTGAAATTGCAAGGTCGTAAGCAGTATCATTCCTAACATCCTGTTAATTCTAAAGAAAGGACTAATTAATTGTATAAAAATGGATGAATTCAAAGATCCTAAAGGCATAAAGGCTGAATAAAATGTTTTTTGTTAGAAGTGTAATTGTGAGTAGACTACACACAGTGATAATTTGTGATGATGAGGAGGACATATTGAATCTAAACGCGGCCATGTTAAGCCCAGATTACAAAACAGTAAAAGCCTCATCGGGAAAAGAGTTTATTCAAAAATATCTGGAAATTAAAAGAAAGGTAAAACAAAATCAGACTATAATTGTCCTGATGGATTATAAATTATTGGATACTACAGGTGATATATTAGCCAGACAAATCAAAGATGTGAATTTTGTAAAAGTTATTCTGATTTCTGCATTTGATATAGACCCTGGCTTTACTTCTCGACTCAAAAAGGAAAAAATAATTTCGGAATTTCTGTGCAAGCCATTTAAGATTGCAACTTTGAAAGAAATAATATCAAAGAGCCTTTCAACTTAGGAAATCAATACAGTTAATGAAGTACTGGGGGCATTTCCAACTGGGTACAAGAAATTTCTCTACAGAATCTAAAGTATCACTAAACCCCGTGATTCATTATTCACAATTAGGTATTTCTAGTACGGGTGCTAATTTGTCGCACTAAAAACAGAAAAGGCTTGTTCATTTATACTTGGTGTATATTTCACGGTGGAAGGTGAATCGCTATTTTCGAGAATAGTCGCATTGCCTAATTGACTCATTGAACTATCAATCAATATATCCATGGTACTGGATATCACTTTATCTACGTCGCCTTGTATAGAAGTAGATACATTCGATGTGATGGATTTCAGGGTATCAGTAAGTTTTGATGTCAACATATCCGTGGCAGGCGGCGCCGACAGAGCGAGTACGTGATTAGTGCCCAGTACAATGGCCAACAGCAGGGCCACAGCGGTTAAGTTTACTGTTATAATTTTTTCCCTCATAATAAAGGAATGGGAAATATAAAATAAATCATGTTGCACACTTTTCCTAGTGAGATTTGTCCTCAGAAATCGAACCTTGATCTGTTCGATAAAAATGCCAAATGAATAGATCCAATAGCTATAGGAATATGGCTGGTGCTGTTACTCTAGTTACCTTATGTGTCCGGCTGCAAGGATATTAGGCTCGTCGAATGTTTTCGCATGTCTTTTTTCACAAGCAGTTCCTGATGGTGGATTGAGCGCATTGGCCGATACACAAGCAAAAAATTCGTCCCCTATTTGTATTTTACCAATGTCTGTATTTCTGTCGAAAGTAAACATAACACCTATTCTTTTACCATTCGTACCTTCTGGGTCGATTAAGTTAGCTCGTGTCCGATCTTCGTCTATTATCTTAGATTGAAATTCACCTTTAATCATTGCCACTACCTTAATTTTTTGCCCTTCTAGTTTATCATAATACGGTACCAAAACATTGATTTTGACATCTTTTGCCTTCGAATCTTGTCCGTAAGAGACAGTTAAAAATGAACTCAAGGTGGCGGCATTTGTTACATCCGGACTTTGAAGATCCCCTTCATTACAGATATAGGAGGTCATCAATGCTGTCTTTGCGTCAAGTATATAACCGCATACAAAATACTCGTCATGAAAACCCACACTAACAATGTCATTGACTTTATTGAAGTGAAACGGAATATCTATTGTTCCGACACTGGGATCGGATATAGAACTTGTTTTTTTTGCTATAGTTTCGCCATTAGCAGAGGCAATGACTTTGAATTTGATCGGACCCTTTGTATTTTGGACACTCGTTTTGGAGTCAATTGTAAACTTATCGGCACCTTCTACTGGTTTAGTAACTACAATTATAGACATTGCAATTACTGCTAAAAAACATATTGAAAAAACCTGCAAGATGATGATAAATCTAGTAGAACCCATGAATTCTCGACACCTCATTTTATAACGGGTCCAAAAAGATCAGTCTGCTCCATCTTGGAGATTGTTGACTCAGGTATGGCATTTTCAGGAAGCATGCTATTTTCTTTTTCAGAACCCAACCCCAAACAAGGACCATTCTTCCAATAAGCCCTGTTCCCTATGAAGTAACAGTCGTATACTTCATACCGTAATTTTTTGTCCTTCGCATATGAGGCGTTGATAATCCGCGTGACTGCTGAAGTGGCGAAAACGAAACCAATGAGGATTGCAAGAACGATAGGTCCAGGGTTCCTTATCATTAGGTCAATCTAAACGTTATGAGCAGCTATTTAGGAGATTAGAAGAATGTCCAGCTAAGATACTTTAGTTAATTTCTACTCTAAAGTATTAACAATACCTAAATTCCTTCTTGTTATATCAAAGATCTAAGTTAAATGGCATAAGAGAAAATTGTAATTTTGTGCACTAAACCGCCTAACCTGCAAACACGATTTTATACAAGAAAAAATTAGGAAAAAAGCATGAAGGTTGATCCTCTGACTCCTACCCATTACTATTTAGGTTCATCCGATAGCTCCGTTAGTTGACAGGAGAATTTTATTACTAAAGGTCTTGCCATTGTCTGTGCTTATTTTCATAACAGGTTCAATAGGAGTCGATTTATGCTCCCACCAAGTAACTGCTATTTTACCTTCATCTTCTCCTAACTCCACATTAACAGAATCGGCATCCGGAGAATCACTCAATTTGATTTTGTCACCAAATGTTTTTCCTGCATCAGTTGATACTCTAAACATTACTTCGTCATGTCCAGTCTTGTTGGTAGTCCATGCCACGTAAATATTGTCTCCAGCCATATCTACCGGAGCTTTTCTTTCTATTATTACCGGCAGATGTGATCCATACGTTGACTGTGTTGCCAATAGATTTGAGATTGCTGTTGTTACAAGAGTTACCATTAAGATAACCCCCAAACCAATTTTTTGATTCATGATCCTTGTTAATGAGTTATATTATAAAAATAAGGCTATCGGTTTTTGACTCATCACTTATTACTCATTCGCTCGTTTCAGCCCAGAATTGATGCCCAGCTATTCATTAACACCAACACACGCCTCCATCAGCACAAGCCTGTTTCCATAAATTGTCCCGGTCGTTTCATACTCTTGAGGCCATGTTTATAGCGTCTTTACCCACCCAAGATGGTCAATTTAATTTGTCTATACGTTGAGGCGACTGTCGCCCCATGATGAACCCTGTTCTAGGAGTAACAAGCTCCAAGGATTGTTGAAAAAGTAGACCCATGCTTTTATTATTTCGCATCTTTGATCCTCTCTCCTTACGTTGCTTACGGTCTCTATAGAATATTAGCTCCATCCAAACCTCTTCATCCTTACCAGCCGACACAGTTTTGGCCATACTGGTTATACCTTCCATAATCGGCCCGATATTGTTTAGAAGGAAAACTAAGTGGGTAGCTCCATATTTTCTGATCATATCAGCAAATTGCTTATTGATTTGAACCATCGCGTCATGATTCTTTTTTGGTACTCTGTATACAAAGTGGTCGACTTCGCTGCCAATCCCTTGCTCTTTTGTATCCTCCGGTTCAGTTCCCATCGTTCAAAATCACAACTCCCATTAGTACGAAGCGATATTTTAAGTGGCAGGTAACAAATAAGTTACTAAATGAAAGTACGGTAAGTTGTTTTGAAAATTTTGGTTCTCATGAGTAAAAATTCAAAGAACCAACTTACTACCTTGTACCGTGAAGCTAGTTGGTAGCTTAGTACAACATTCTATAGGTAATTCTACATTTGGCATAAGGTAAAGGATTGGTATGAGCAGCAAAGAATGGTTCAATCCCTATTTAAGTAAAGTAAAACTATCTTCAATGGATCTATCTGTAGTAGAATAAAATATACCGGTCAAATTTCTTCCATTTTTTGTTAAAGTTATATCAAGAAATCCAAATCCTTCATACTGGGTTGCAACGTAAGGTACCGTTCCGGGTAGCTCGTACAGTTTTGCTCCTCCAGTTCCTATTGTAAGATACACCTGACCTATTGAATCTTCGTAGTGCTTACTGTCATTATCAGTTATTATTGGCTTTGAGGAACCTGCTTGATTATAATTTATAGGATAAGATCTTTGATAGTTATGATTATGCGCCTGAAGCACAATGTCCACATGGTACTTTTGAAAGAGTGGGTGATAAATATCTCTTAGATCGGCATTTCCTGGATGTTTTGAAGGTGAGCTATACTGTGGTCTGTATGAGAACACAACGATCCATTTTATTTGAGAATCTTTAGAAACAGATTCAAGATCATTTTTTATAAAATTATATTGTAGCGAGTTAGGATCAAATGTTATTTCCGTAGCTAAGGCAATGAAATGTACATTCTGATAGTTAAAGGAATAATATTCCTGACTTACATTGAAATAATTTTTGTATTGCCCTAATAGAGAGCTGGACCTATGGTCATGCTCACCTAAGTCAATTTTTATTTTACTCACAATAGGTGATGTAATCTTAAACCAACAGTCGGCACTATTTTGATATGAAAGATCTCCTAGCGCAAGCACCACGTCTGGAGCATTGTTTTTTATATCGTTAACTATTTTGCT
>DASWDL010000072.1:0-15038 GCA_036395315.1 Nitrososphaeraceae archaeon | reverse complement strand
GTTGAAAGTTCAGCTTTCATAATTTGGAAACAATGGTTACATCAAATATTTAGGAACATCGGTTTCAAAATGGAGGCAATCCAAGATGGTCATCCATGCAATTTTTCCTCACATTTCTTGGATCAATTTAATGGCGACCCTGAAAGAATTAAGATTGTTACTTTATTCATGACAAAGAGATGATTCGTAGTGTAAAAAGATAAGATCTCAACGCAAATTTAATTGTCGATTAAGGTGAACAATTCGACTTACTAAAGATTCAAAAATGATTTTTGACTTCGAGTATATAGCGTAAATATTGAGCTCCTGTCTTATCCATAATACTTTTGTCTGCGCAAGTAGAGATGATTTTCAAGGCATTTTTTAGAACAGAAATGTGAGTCGCAATTCTCTTTTACACAAGGAATCAAATCTGTGTTGGGACAGAGTATGTTGCAATACGTGCAAAAGAGCTCGAGCTGTGGAAAATTAACATTACATTCTGGATAACCTATATTTCTCTTCTCTTTAAACCAAAGAATTTCTGTATTAGTTCTCTCCGTATGTGTCATTACTAAATCGTAAGCTTCGTAATAACCTTGTGCATAGAATTCTCTCAAGATCACCTTATGATTACCCGAGTTTCTGAGTAAGGCTACCACCCATTTTTCAGAAACAATAAGAGGTTCCTCATTAGGATCCCCATTATTTTCCATGTTTCTTTTTATGCGGTTTGTTTTCAAACTCATATATAATATTAAGAGAACGTTTTATAAAGTAACTTTTGCCTTCAATGCCAATTCATATTTGCTATATAATCGAGATATAATTGCTTATTAATAATAGACCCCAATCAACGAAAATTCGTTAAGATGTAATTAGGTGGTTTGAAATTTCATTTTCCGATTATCAAACCGAAATTATTGCGAATGGTACCAAGGATTCCTTTCCTACTTTCCTTCTTTTTAACTGGTTCAAAGCATTTTTCGCATAACGCTCGAAGATTTGCTGGTCTATTGTCTTTAAGGGAACCGTTAATATGTTCAAAATAAGGTCCGTTAGTTCCATTAAATTTCACTGTACATCCCTGACACCTATGGTGTGCCCTTTCCAAGACTGTTTGTTTTATACTTAATGTCAGGCTGGTATATTTATTCTTCTTAGTGCTTCCGCCGCTAGTTCCTCCAAATAATGACAATATTCAATTTATGAGAAAAGTCCAACTTAACCTTTACTATAAAAATTTGACCGATCTAAATGGATACAACAAAGCCCTCTTTACTCAACTTGAACCTACTCAAGCAGCTAATATGATCTTAGAATTATATTTTTTACATAATTTTAACAAGAAAAAAGAGATTGATTCCTCTTGCTATTTATGTGGGAGTAGTCAGTCTGAAAGGCGCCTGTTCATTTGGCACAATACATACGGATCCGGGCAAACACACTATATTGAATGCAACATTAGCGCAAGCAAATGTATTATCACTAAGACCTTCTTTTTCTAGTTTATTATTTAACTTGCAGTTATTATCCTGATTTGCACCCTGATTTATTTTTAGTTTATTGTGGTTATTATCTCCGTCGGCTAGTGCCAATTGTTTTCCCATGGTAGAAGTAATAGCCATGATGCCCGCAAGCAATAATGCTGCGATAAATATAGTCATGGTGTTCATCTTTTTCATTAGTGTATTTTTTTTAACATATTATATTTAGAGTGCTTTACACTAAATGGTAACAAATAAGAATGATATTATTGTAAGAGTTATGTGCTGATTAATTTACTAGAACAAACGGTAGAACGAAGTTTATAGCATCTCGGATCGCCCCGAAGCTAATTATGAATTTTCTAAGCCAAAAGATAAAATTTGCAGTAAGAAATCCACCCTACAAAGGATATCATCTCAAATGCGTTCACGAAATTGCCAAGCCTAGCCAGATGAAGTGTCGAATAAGGTCATGAAATTAAGTGGACCGGGTGGGATTTGAACCCACGACCACCTACGTTTCCCCTGTAATGAATACCATTCTACATGCAAGGCAGGTATTCTACCAGTCTAAACTACCGGCCCATAATCTAAGGGCCAGCGCCTCATAATTTAAGTGCTTTTGCAGAGCCAGTACAATGCCCGATGCATTTGATCGATGCCTATCCATAGTGACAATTGATGAGGAATCTGTTACTTCCAGACGATTAGTAAAAAATGGGATAAATTTTGACCGTTTCCACTAATTTCTTGGAACAATAGACATACATATTGTACCCTGTCGACACAGACAAAACGAAATACTTTTAGCACGTGCAAGGTCATGGTTGAATATGTCCACACTCTTAAATGAGCGGGTTTGGGTCATGTTGTCAGATGTTGCAAAACGCGGTGTCTATCCTCTTCACGCTTCACGTTTAGGGATTTTCAGACTTCCAGTAGATTTGACGGACCAGTCGGAAATCTCAAATGTCATGAATAGTCTAAAAAGCTCTGGATTTAAGGTTGATTCATACGCCGATCGTATTTACGTAACGCACAAGTGGACTGAAATAGCCGTTAATCCTCTGACGCAGGTAGAGATGTCAGCAGACCTTGATATTACTGTTGAAATTGTTACTGGAGAAGTTATTGATATCATTTATCAAATCAAACCCATTGAATCGTATGGTGATTTATACTGGATAAAGAATTATCGACAAAAAGCGGATTCAAATGCGAAGATGGTAATTGATAGCATCATTTGGAATTCAAAAATAGGGGATAAAATGTTAGCACATTATCAAAAGACAAAGAAATTGTCATTTGAGGATGCAGTCATGAAGCTGAATCAAATGACTCCACTAAAAAAGAATCCTATTCCACGGACTTCACTTTCTACCGCCTCTTCCCAGAAAGATCTTCCGCCGGCTGCAGCCGCTCCTACGCAACCCACTCTTGCTGTTCCCGCTTCTGCTCCGAGTAGTGGCAGTACAACGATATCTCTTACAGGGTCAGGAACTTCTTATTCAGCGGCAGAAGGACCTATAGATCCAGATTTTAAATCAAAACGTCAAGTTGTTGGAACATTCCAAGGAATTAAGGTTTGGGGACCTATGGATCCTCCAGGTCGGCTTGGAATTTGGGGAACAGAGGTGACGGTAGACTTTGATATTTGCGTAGCTGACGGTGCATGCGTCGAAGCTTGTCCTGTCAACGTCTTTGAGTGGTTAGATACCCCAGGACATCCAGCATCTGAAAAGAAGCCTTTTATGATTAGAGAAAAGGATTGTATTTTTTGCATGGCATGCGAGAATGTTTGTCCTCCTCAATGCGTAAAAATTTTCCAAAAGGGATAGTAACCTAAAGTTTTACGGTGACTATAAATAGTTACTGTACCTCTTATTGAGAGGATAGTAGCTAATGTCGGAAACCGGTGAAATTCTCTTTATCATTTTCGTAATTATCGCGTGGATTATGATGGCTTATACACTAAATTTTCACTACCTTAGTTTCAGGTCAAGGAGAAATAACCGTCATGAGGATATGAGAATTCAGAATCAAAAAGTTAAAAAGAGTTCTCATTTCCCTCAAGTTACAATTCAACTACCAATTTACAATGAGAAATATGTAGCTCGAAGACTGATAGATGCTGTTTGCAAGATAGATTATCCAAAAGAGCTTATAGAGATCCAAGTATTAGATGATTCCGATGATGAAACTTCAGAAGTAATAGATTCGTTAGTGGACTCTTTCATCCAAGAAGGGTATGACATAAAAGTAATTCGTAGAAATTCAAGAGTCGGATTCAAGGCTGGAGCATTACAAAATGGACTCAAGGTTGCGAAAGGGGAATTTATCGCAATTTTTGATGCAGATTTCATTCCGCCCACTAACTTTTTGGAGAGAGTGATTCCATATTTTAGTAATTCTAAAATAGGACTAGTCCAATGCCGTTGGGGCCATGTTAATGAGGGCTATTCTGTTCTCACAGGTGCTCAAGCTGTTTCTTTGGACCTTCATTTTTTGGTTGAGCAAAAGGCGAAAAGCATTTCACATCTTTTTATGAATTTTAACGGAACTGCAGGTATGTGGAGAGCGTCTTGCATAGTTGATGCTGGCGGATGGCATACACGTACACTCGTAGAGGATCTTGATCTGAGTTACAGAGCTCAACTAAAAGGATGGAAATGCATCTTTGTAGAGGATATAATAGTAGATGCTGAACTTCCGGTTCAAATGAACGCTGCAAAAAGACAACAATTTAGATGGGCAAAAGGATCAATGCAGGTTGCGTCAAAGTTATTAATTGATATTCTTGGCCATGGGGGACTCTCCTTGGACACCAAAGTTCAGGTGTTCATTCAATTAACTAAACATGTAATCAATCCACTGTTTTTAATTCAATTCTTGATCTTTCCGATACTTCTAGCTCTAAACATCAAGATCCAGACAACCGCTTGGTCTGCTGTAGCGGGAATCGCAATATACGTAATTCTTGGTCCTGCTAGCTATATATTCATGATACGAAAGATTTGGGGAAAAAATTGGAAAAGTAAAGCTCTACAATACCTATTTTTGATTTTTTTTGCCTCTGGAATATCTATCAATAATGCCATCGCAGTAATTGATGCCATGATTGGCAAAAAAAATGAATTCTTGAGGACACCAAAATTCGGGGTCATGCAAAAGAAGCAAAAGTGGGAAAATAACTCCTATGTACTTCCCTTTACTAAGACGACAGTAATTGAAATTTTTTTCGCGATGTACGGGTGTCTGGCTATGATAATTTCATTGATGTCGGGGAATCCTCTTTTCATCCCTGTGATCGCCTTACAAACTTTAGGGTTCGTTTATGTCGCATATCTTAGCATTACTCAGTCACTTACTAGGAATGATAACAAGAGATCATTCAAAGACGTTTCGCACCCAAATAGGCATTATTCTTCTAAATCATTGAACGATTTTGAGGCTATTTATTTTAAGAAAAGAGAGGTTATAAATACAAGAAGCTATTTGAAATCATTAATTAAAACATCTGTAACACGGAAGGATGAAGCAAAAATTTATAGAAGACAATCAAAGGTGTTGGGGATTGGGCTTTTGATATTTGTTTTTGTTACAGGCATATTCGTTTATCTAGGGTACCAAACCACCATCTATCCTTTAGATAGAGCTGTAGCCTATCTTGAAAGAGCGGAGACTGCTCAAACACCTGAAGTCTTGGTGGACTATGTGAACCTTGCCAAACAAAATTTACCATCAGAAGGGAATCCAGTATGGCCGTTTGCCACGGCTAGGACAGACTTTAACTCTATCCAGAATGAATTGGATGCCTTGGCGTTACGAGGAAGATTAGTGTCGTATCTTGAACCAAACAGCGAATCTTATAATACTGCTTTAATTGATATGCACAATTCAGTTCAGAAAATTTCGACAAATCTCACAGAAGCCACACCATTTCTCTTTGCTAGTTTGACTAATATTATACTTGCTTCTGCTTGGATACTTGTAATGGCGATTATTTTCAAAGTAGTTACTAGAAAAAGGGAAAACATAAAAGATTATGAACAACAATAGTAAAGTCTGTTCTGATTATGGGGATCGTTTTTAATCTTAACTATAGACTACTCGGCATTTAATTTGCGCATTTCAACTAGTCCTCTAGATCACTCCGGCTTCGCGCAATTTATTGGGAAGATAAGTATCAGCAAGATATTTAAAACCATGTTTAAAAAACGCATCTAATTCGCACTTCTCTTTTCGTTCTAGGAATAAATTTAATTCCTTTTTCCACTTTCGATCCTGTAACCATGGCTTCTTTTTCATGTCATTAGCTCTATTCAGATCTTCATCGGTTGCTGCTAACCGAGCTACTTCAGGTATATTATAATCATAAATGTCAGAAAACATCATTCCAAGAACCTTAGCATCTGGAGTGACCAGCCTATCGCTATCATAACTGAGTGATTCACTCCCTATCTTGTATCGAAGACCAATTCCTAAGCCCCACGGGTCAGCATCGGCAAAAACAACTACTGGCTTCTTCCATCGCTCATTCAATGTCTTAACCATCATCCTCGTGGCTCTGTCCGGTTCTCCAGAGCCAGTCAGTAAAATCGCATTATATTTCTGAATAAATCCAGATTTTCTGATGTTGTTGAGTACGGTATCCTTTTCTACTACCATGACAAAATCAGCTTTAACGTCGACAATTTCTAGATCACGAATGTTGGTGGGTATCAGCTGCGAGGTCGCTCTACTACCTAGATTGCAATCAATCAAATCACCGCCAACTAAGAGCGAAATCGGCCCAGATATCATTCCTTTGGGCTTGGAAGTGACCGAAAATTCTTCGCGTGGAACATTGGTCATTAGTTCTATAGCTTTTATTGCATCATCAGAATCTTCTTGGCCATTCCAAAATTTCTGCTTATTCCTCTCATCCCCGACAGTACTTAGTGTTGCATAATACATTCCTCTTATTGTGCTTTCCATTTCCTCATCAAGTAACCTTCTGATGGCGTTCGCCATTACCAGATATTGCGAAAAGGTTGGGATCTTTTTAGCATTGTGAGGACCTACCATTACAGTTTTGTTACCAATAGCGAGCATCCGCTTTTCTTCTGACCAAACGGTATTATCATACCCAATTTTAGGAAGTTCAAGTGAGGGCATGGCTTGATTCAAGATAACATCATCTGATACTCTTTTCATTATCAGTTTGATTTTGCCTATTACTTCTTGATGCTTCTTATCCTTAGTTGGCATTTTTTTCACACCTTCTTTGACTTAGTAATAGATTTCTTGTACCTGTCTAGAGTCACTTGCACACTATCTTGTTTGGGCCGATATACTTGTGGTATTTTTTTCTTTCTACTTATTTCCGCGCAGGTTTCGTTCTCGTATTTTGCGCGATCCGTCAAACTCTTCTTGGAAGCAGCAATTTCTGTAAGATTTTGACTTGTTGCCTCCACCATTGTACTTGATTCTGACATGACCAACGATTCATTTCCTACGTATTTCTGAGCCAACAAATGGAAGGCGGATGTTAATTTTTTTTCGTCGATTTTAATTGACTCAGCTATGGCATTTACTATAAAAGGGATGTAGTGCTTGTAGAGTTTGAGCTTATTTTCGTTTTCTTTAATCTTCAATTCCCTTCTAATTTGGGCACTTACCTTCCTATAGAGATCTGATAGACACGCCTTCATGTATCGCTTAAGATCACCCTCCGCAGCAATGCTCTCTTTTCCTGCTGTTTTGTAAGGGATTTTTGTGGAACAAATGTGGAAAAAAATGTGAATTGGTAAATATTCTATTGCTCTCTCTGACCGAGTTTCTGAATTTCGAAATTGTTCTTTTACCTCCTTTTTTGAAATACCCATCTTATTTATTTCAACTTCAGAAATTACTTCTCTTGCTACGTCGGACCCTTCGTCATAAAGTAAGGGGATTTTGTTGGCGAATCTATACAGTTTGAATGATACAATGTCCCCGCCATAGGCAATACCGCATTCGACTATCGTAGGGCGATTGTTTATAACACAGGCCCGCGAGGAATATGCGGTTAATGAGGGTTTAAACATCCTCGCGGAGAGCTGGGTCTGAGGACTAGACGAATCAATTGAATCCCTCCTAGCCATGACCGCATATTCGGATGTCATACCAGCAGTTAGGATTTTTTCACCTATAGGACTTAAATGTTCAGTATTCGGTGATTGAAACTTGGTATGTTTACATACGTTAACGACGCGAATTAATTCGTGTTCATTATATTTGTCCGCTAACTTTAGCTCCAGGCCTGCCCTGACGATGATTTCCCGTGCTTTTTCAGCTGACATCTTTTGAAACGAACTGCAGAGAACTCCATGGAGGGTTGTCTTCTGGTTCTCATGATTAAGTATAGCTTTCCTCAAAGTCTTGAGATCCATATCAGCAGGATGAGGAAGGACCTCCTTTGCTGGATTAGGCATAGCTGACGTTCTTCTCTCGAATGTAACGACTCCTTCATCAGATTCAAATGTGAGAATGGCATACGGATTCACTACACTCGTGTGACTTATATAATCATAAATCTTATTTCTAGTAACTGGAGATAATCTTGCTCGCAAAACGGCTTCGACTTTAAAACCAAATTCTCCATCTATTTCTCGCTCAGATTGATTTATGATCCTCCTTGAGAGTACTATTGGTTTATTGGTTCCGATATCTGTCCTAAGATCAAAATACCATTCAGGTTCATCTTGTGATTTGGACCATACCCTGAGAGGATGATCCGTATCTTTCGTAGAAAATGCAGCTATCATTTTGAGACCCACCCCAAATAAACCTCTCTGTTGTTTCTCAACATACTTGCCAGAAGTTAAGAATGAACATACGGCAACTGGAACTTTATCAGATGGAATTCCCACACCATTATCTTTGCAAGAGATGAGCCATAAATCGTTATCAGGATCGAGGATCCTGAGTTGTAAATTGATGACAGGAAGAATATGATTGATTTCACATGAGTCAAGTGCGTTTTCCAAGAGCTCTCTCACCGCCATATACAGGATTCGCTCTCCGGTAAAGCCGGCAAGTGCAGAATTGTCAACAAAAAATTCTGATTCGGCTTTCCGATGATACCGGATCTTACTTCCATGAGCCAATTTGACTTGTGAATTAGACCTGATATGGTTAGAATCGTTTAGAATTTCTACAGTTGCCTTATTTTTCAAACATTCAAGATTATTTGTATCTAAATTTAACTTTTTACTATGAATTATCTCTTGGTATGTCAATGTGCCGTTTCTAGCAATCTGAGCCATAAGGAGTAGTAGCACTTTTCAATTCTATCATTTTGAAAGATTCAAACTGTATCAAAATCCTCTTTTTGCCCTTCAATATAACCACGAAATCTGATCCAGTTCCTACTATTTTTCCATCTATGATATTCCGAAGCCCTCCCATGTGTATAGTTCATATTTTGAGCCTTAAAGTCTTGCTGTTAATGGGGGGAGCTATGACAAGGCATATAGAACAGATAGCAAGGACAGTAACGATCTTTGTTAGCAAAATTAGAATTCAGAGATTTTTTTGGATTTGAGGTGATTATTGATCAACTAGTTTCGATCTAATGACTAAAAATTATGAAAATGCAGCAAACTTATCACAAATGCGCGCAAGAAATTAAATCGAAAATCCACGGAATCAAGTTAGTTCCACTATTAATGGGACCAGATTTTTACCATAAGGGTCATTACTATTATGATTCTCCCTTAACACGAACATCACGTTAAACTTTTAACATGTAATAATAGCAACCTAAAATAAATTAGACTATGTTGAGGTAAAGATAATAGTTGCCAAAATAGTTCTTTAGCTGAATCATGGACACTGAAAAACGTATTGACTTCGTTACAAAACCCCCGACTGAAGAAATCGTGCTTCAGGAGGAGCTCAGAAAATTATTTGAAAACGTGAGTAGACCTAGGCACTACATAGGGTTAGAATTATCTGGCAAATTGCACCTTGGAAGCCTTGTCCTTACGGGCTATAAAATTAACGATTTCCTAAAAGCTCACGTCGATTGCAATGTATTTCTAGCGGATTGGCATACCTACATTAACAATAAGCTAGAAAGTAATTGGGAGATGATTAAAGAAGTTTCAAATTACTATTCTGAGGCATTTAGATTCTTCTGTCCTGGTGCAAACGTGGTGTTAGGGTCGACACTTTACGATTCATCAAGAGATTATTGGAAAAATTTCGTAAAATTTTCTAAACTCATGACATTACCAAGGACGTTACGCGCACTTACGATCATGGGAAGGTCAGAAAAAGACAATCTTGATTTTTCTCAACTTCTCTATCCTTCGATGCAATCCGTAGATATCAAAACCCTGGATCTGGATATTGTTCATGCTGGTATGGATCAGCGAAAAATTCACATGCTCGTCAGAGAGATTTTTCCTAAATTGGAGTGGAAGGTGCCAGTATCTGTTCATCACCACCTATTGCCAGGTCTTGCAAAACCAGTTAAATTAGGCGAGAGTGAATTTACCAGTCATGACTTTCGTATCTCAAGCAAAATGAGTAAAAGCAAGCCTTCCACGGGTATATTAATTCACGATGATGAATTGACAATAAAAGACAAAATAGGCAAAGCGTACTGCCCTGTCGGAGTTTCACAGAGTAATCCTGTATTAGAAATAACACGTTACATTATATTCCATGATTCTTCAGAATTCCGAATTGAAAGAGATACCAAATATGGAGGCGATATTTCGTATACTAATTACTTTGAATTACAGCGAGACTATGAGAGGGAAAAAATACATCCTGTAGATCTAAAAACTGCGACATCTCGCAATCTTAATAAAATAATTGATCCCATCCGCAAACATTTTATGAGTTGGGACATAGTAAATAAGATTTGATTTAGAAACTCATCGGTGTTACATTTTGAAATTTGCTGCGCAATTCATCAAAGAAATAAAGAGAAAAAAATAGGGATGAGAAATTCTGGAAAATTCTTGTGATATCCTAATTACCAACGCGTTAGCTGTCATTCCGTTCCATGGTATAGTCGATACTAATATACTTATCGAAGATGGAAAGATCAAAGCGATTAAGAAATCCATACGTAATGTCCATTCTTCCCGAGTAATTGATGCATCTCACAGGTATGTTTTACCAGGTATAATTGATCCACATGTACACTATGGCGTCTTTAATAACCTTGTAAATTCCGCTATGACAGAATCGCGCTCGGCCGCTGTTGGGGGGATAACTACTATTATTCGCATGTTAAGGATGCATGGTTCTTGTAGAAATATTTTGAAACATCTTGCGGTGAGCAAGAGTACTCATCTAGTAGACTACCGGATACATGTTTCCATTTTAGATCATTTACAGATGCAAGAAATGCCCTTCCTATCAAATTTAGGAATTAACTCATTTAAAATTTATATGAATCTCGGATCGGACGTCAATCGAATACTTGCTGACTTGGAACCCCCAAGATCTGAGATAGATGAAATTGAAGTGAATATGACCGACGAACTTCTAGTTAAAATTGCAAAAAATTCTGCATCTTCGAATTCGTTACTAATAGTGCACGCTGAAGACCACAAAGAGTGTTCTAAAATGATGAAGAAATTGAGTTTAGCATCCAGCGCTGAAAACCATAATTTATTGGAAATATGGTCAAAGGCTAGACCAACATCCTCTGAAGTGTCTTCAATATCCAAAATAACAAAGATTGCTGCTGTCTCCGGTGCCAATTTATATTTCGCTCACATAGGATCCTCAGATGCCTTGAGAGCGATCGGAAGATGCAGACGTCGTTTTAAAAACATTGATATTTGGGTGGAAACCTGTCCGCATTATTTAACACATTCAGTTGACTATAATAATTTAAGGGGCAAAGTTGTACCGCCAATCAGATCCAAGCATGATGTTACTACAATGTGGAATGCAATTCAAAGTGGAATAATTGATACTATGGGTTCTGACCACGTTGCAAGTAACTTGAGAATGAAAATTGTCCAGGATGATTTGTGGAAATCTCTTTCTGGATTTCCGGGCCTTGCAACAATGCTACCGGTCATGTTGAGCGAAGGGGTGAACAAGAATAAGATGTCTCTTGAAAGATTGTCTGAAATCTGTTGTTACAATCCTGCGAGAATATTCAGGCTGTATCCAAAAAAAGGTACAATTCGATGCGGCGCTGATGCAGATCTAACGATAATAAATTTAGAAGAGGAGCGAATAGTTACCCCCGAAATACTGCAGGGGTCTTCGGACTACACTATCTATGAAGGATGGAAATTACGAGGTTGGCCCACGATGACTTTAGTTAGAGGAAGAGCTGTAATGGAAAACGGATGGGTCGATCCCCAAGCAGTTGGACATGGACAGTTCGTTACCACACAGGGGCCAGAATTTAGCATATCGAACTAAAATAAAAAGAGATACACTCAAGGTCAAAAAATTGAATATTGGCCTTGATGCGGTTTAGAAATTGTTTATATTCAACTCGACGTGCCTTAATAGAGTATTACTTGAACGCTGTTGTGGAGCTTTATCATTTAAAGAAGTACTTCCCCCTAGCCGGAGGAATTCTGTCTTCATTAAAGTTAAAAAGGATAGAATACCGCAAGGCAATAGATGACGTAAGTCTATCTCTGCCACGGGGAAGGACGCTTGTAGTAGTAGGTGAGTCAGGTTCTGGAAAAACTACGTTGGCACGGTTAATGCTTAGAGCATTGGATGTAGATTCAGGCTTAATTAAATTTGACGGAGTGGATATAACTCGCAAAACTGGAAAAGATCTCAAAAAATTTAGAAGGAAGGTACAAATGATACATCAAGATCCATATACTTCTCTTAACCCTAGAATGACAATCTTGGATATTGTAAAAGAACCTTTAGATATTTTTTGCAAATACTATCCCAAAAAGGAACGAAATGAAATAGCATTAAAAACGATGGAAGATGTCTTTTTAGATCCTGTTATCGAAACTTCTATGAAACGCCCAAATATGCTATCCGGCGGACAGCGACAGAGAGTTGCACTTGCTAGAGCATTGGTTTTAATGCCTGAATTGATTATTGCCGATGAAGCAGTATCAATGCTGGACGTTTCAATAAGAGCTGAAATATTGCAGCTTATGAAGAAACTTAGTACCGAAAGACGCATAAGTTATCTTTACATAACTCATGATTTGGCTACGTCGCAGTATATAGGAGATGACATAGCTGTTATGTATGCTGGCAAAATAGTAGAAACAGGGACTGTAAAGGATGTCCTATCAAGACCTCTTCATCCATACACCCAGATTTTGATTCAAGCAGTTTCAGAACCTGATCCTAAAAACCTTGATTCTGATAAGTTCATTCCAATTAAGTCTGATAAATTTGCTTCCCCTGAAGCTGGTTGTCCGTTCTCTAGTAAATGTCAATTCGCGATGGACATTTGCACGGTTGGACCATTGCTAAACGAAATAGAAAATAATCACCATGTTTCATGCTATCTTTATGATTCTCAGAAAACTGGAAAGAAATGAGTGTATGGCTTGCCATCAAAATATCTGATTTTGCGTGCCGCGGAATATTGGAGTATAATAATTAAATAATCCTAACCCTTTTCACAACAGCCATCTTTATTTCATCTTAAAAAGTTTTTTAATTGAAATCAATCAGGAAACTTGTATAATAGTATACTTTCGTTCCCTACTCAGCTTAACCAAAGGGGCCCTACTCTCCGATGAGACGAGAACAGATCGGTTACGTTCAATCCCCTTTAACCGTAGTTCTTATATTGCAAAATATTGCAATGAACTTCTGAGTAATCTTCTAATATTATGAAGTATTATTAGAAACATATGAGAAATGTCTTAGCCATCAACAATATTAGGAAAAAGTTGAGGCTGGCTGATATATCTCCAATATGGTATTCGCGCCTCTATGAGCATGGCTTACCCCCACCATTCTCTCTCACCTGGCTTAAATGGTACTTTGAGCTTAAGTTAGCGTCTAAATGTGTAGTGGGTGAAGCTTACGGCTATGATTCCTCCTATTTAATTCGATGTCCAGAATGCGATAATTTCGGTTGGCGATTTATGATATATTTCACTTTGAGGTCAAAGTCAAAGTTGGATGATAATGCAAAAAAATTTGAGGAGCACTGGATAGAAAAACACTCCGATCTCAATACCAATTCCAATAATCACCAAAAAACAACAATAGATCAGGTCAAAAATTTACCCTGGATAGAATAAATTAGTATTTCGCATTGAATCTTAGTCGACGGGAGGACGATTTCTAGATCCTGAAGAGTCATTTACTTCCAAGTTAAAAAGATTAGAATCAGTCGAAGTAAATTGTTCGTAAAATTTCTGACATCTTTCTAAAAATATGGTAATTCATTTAAGGGTTCAAGAACACGAGCTTGAGACATTTGCATCCTTGGAATATCAAATTATCGCAGTAGGGATACATTAAATAAAAGTCAAATTTAACTTAGTCGAGTGTCAGGTCGAACTTTATCTCATGATTTCCGTGATTATTTCAACCATATCTGAAATCATTACAGGTTTATGAAAGTAGTCCCTAGCCTTCCAAATTGGAAGCAAAGTAAGGAATTCGTGGTCATGAGCTATTGAATCTGACATCAGGCATATTTTCGCATTATCATCCAGATCTCTTATCTTTTGATACAAGTCAAATCCATCCATCTGTGGTAAACCTACATCCATAATTATCAAGTCATAACGTCCAGATTTAAGACTCGTTAATTCCAAATCAGGATCATTGTATGTATCAGTACTGCAGCCCATGTCTTCCAACTCCTTCCTAATTTCATCGGTTATTTTTGGTTCATCATCAATAACTAGAATTCTTGGTTGTATCAGGACGCAAAATTTTCTCTAATCCAATTAATAATTTGTTCCGTAAATCTCTTTTCACATATTCGCAAAGATCTGATAACCAACTCGGCACATCATTTGGCCCCATTTACCAATGCTCAGTAAATAAATAAAATTCTGAAACTAATAAAAAATCTACTTAACAGCCTTCCATTTTCTGAATGAAGTAACCTTTTTCCCTGATCCCATTGTCTACAGTAGCTGGAGCTTCCTGTATATGGCAGAATTGGCACTCTTCCTGTGTCATTTTTTGTTCTCCCTCACCTACACTATTTAGAAATTCCTTTCCATATTCTATCGCCTTCTCATGTGAAGTAGATGACTCTACTATCACGTCAAAATGCATTATTCTTCCATCCTTTTTTGTAACATATGTATCGTAGACAGCGCATTCCATACCTTTGGGTTGTAAATATACTCTATTTATTCCATGTCCTTTTTAATAATTAGGTAGTTCCATGATAAATGGAATAGTAAAATTATTTGAGACTGCTAGTTCTAGCATTTTAGTCAATTCGGATTAAATCTGGAATTGCTATTGAATTCTAATGCCTAGTCTCGAGCCAGAGTAGAATATTGTGCATCATTCTATCTCATTTATAATAAATATCTGCCCTCTAAAATATATCAAGTGTATCTTTCTAGACATGAAGAGAGGGCACTCAATGGCGAACTTGGT
>DASWDL010000071.1:0-3384 GCA_036395315.1 Nitrososphaeraceae archaeon | reverse complement strand
ACGCCTCTCTTTGGATCATATTGATATCCATCACCAACAAACTTTAGTTTCTTTTCTGGATATCTCAAAGTAAATCTCTTCATAAGGAGATGCTTTGATCCTGATTCAATAGCTTTTATGAAACCACCTGCTGAGGTCATACCGACAGTAAACCTCCCGGACCAAGAATTCCACCATAAACAAGTGACAGTGCGACAAATATATTGATGAAGGCCAATACTATTAATTTGTACCAACCAGTATGCAATAATATATCGATTCTAATTCTAGGATTGATACCTCGTGGTAAAAGGATCAACATTATCATTCCAAGGGTTTTGATGGTAAACCAAAATATTGCATTTACGGTAATTGCGTTGTATATTTTTACTCCCGTATATCCTGGCATAATTTCCGCAGGAAAAATTTGAGGTCCCCACCATCCGCCCAGAAATAGAATAACGAATAGGGCAGCCAGTGCGTACAATTTAATATATGTTCCCAATTGAATTAATCCATATATCATACCCGAAGTCTCAGTTAACCACCCCGCAACTATCTCACTTTCTGCTTCAGGCAGATCGAATGGAATTCTTTCAAGTTCTGCAAGCGATGAAATATAGAATACAAATGCGCTTATGGGTAAAAAGAGTATAAACCAATAAGAGTTCTGAGCAATTGATATATCGGTAAGATTCAATGAACCTGCCAGAATTACTACTGAAAGAGCAGAAAGAATGAAAGGAATTTCAAAGGCAATCATCTGATGAAGAGCCCGTAATCCACCGATGAACGGGTATTTGCTGTTACTAGCCCATGAGAATAAAAGTGCAATAAGAGGGAAAAATCCCAAGAATGCAAATACAGCTATTATGCCAACATCGAGATCCGCAACTACCCATCCTGGAGCTACTGGAATTAACGATATCACTGCGGCAGCTGTAACTACAAAGGCAACAGGAGCTACCCAAAATATTAGCTTGTCAGCCCCAGATGGCACTATAATCTCTTTTGAAATTAATTTCAACCCATCAGCTATCAATTGCAAAATACCCTCAATCTTTCCTGCATACAGTGGCCCAACCCTCAATTGCATTTTGGCAAGGAACTTGCGTTCGATAAAAATAGTTGCCCCACCCAAGAGGGCAGCATAGGTAAACCCTGGGAAAACAGCTACTCTAAAGAGATCTGTATGTATCAGGAATTTTATTATTGGAATAGTTCTGGTAGGATCTACCATCATTGAAAAGAAGAGATACGGAGTCAGTACTTCTCCATTTACAGGTGGAAGCGGTACGTAAAATAAGATGATAAAGATTAACGGAAGTCCTACTAATGTAACGATGATAAGTATCCAAAAAATTAACTGGATTAAACTTCCTACAAAGTTTCCGAATCTAAAATCTCTTGGAGCGGTAGCCAATGTTATTATACACCTTTCCTACCGATCATTTCTTGATACCTATTATTTTTTCCTTATCAACATTTTTACTAAATTGATAATTTGCTTCATGCTGCATATTTATCTGTCAGCCTCCACAGGCCAATAATTTAATGACCAATAAATTGACGGCATATCAGCCAATTTTGATCCTATTAAGAGGAATGGAAGTGCTAGCATATTCCTAAATGAGCCTACTGATAACTTGACCCTATAAGGCTTTGGTGTTCCGTCACTTACTATATAATATCCTAAAGCTCCCCTTCCTGATTCTACTCTTTTATAAGATTCTCCGGCTGGCCCCTTCGGATTTGGTTGTAGCTTTGCTCTTACTTCACCTGATTTGGGCATCTTATCGAGTAACTCTCTAATAATGTGGCATGATTCTTTCATATCAAGAAACGGAACCATAGATCTTGCATAAGAATCACCAGTCTTCATATACTGTATCTTGAAATCTATTTCATCATAGATGTCATATGGTTCTGCCTTTCTAACATCAAAAGGAATTCCCGACGCTCTCAGAACAGAGCCTGTAACCCCTAACTTTATGGCATCTTCCTTTGTCAGAATTCCAACACCCTCCGTTCTCTGTCTGAATAGTGGATTATTGTAAAATATGTCCTCATATTCGGCAAGTCTTTTTTCAAAATATGCAACTTGTCTTAAGCATCTTTCTTCAAATCCTTCTGGCATATCATTGCGAACCCCTCCCGGAATGTTAAATGCATGGGTAACCCTCGCGCCAGTAAGTGCTTCCAAGAGGTCAATAAAGAGCTCTCTGTCTCCAAGTGGCCACATAAACATAGTAGAATGTCCAAGAAATATGCCGTATATTCCCAACCAGTAAAGGGTATACACCTGCCTATTAAGTTCCGATGCCAAAGCACGAATATACTGCCCCCTGAGGGGAACTTGGATATTGGCAAGTTCCTCAACTGCTAAACTATATGAATATGTAATATTTGTTGAGTCGTGAATAACTGGTCTTTCAAGGTGCGGAATATTTTGGATAAAGTTTCGGTATTCGCACATTTTTTCCTCGCCCCTATGTACGTAGCCAGGATCTGGGTCACAATATACGATGTAATCTCCATCTACCTTTATAGTAAATCTAAAGTGGCCTGAGCCTGGATGTTGAGGCCCAACACTAAGTGTCATCAGTCTATCTTCTTCTGCCTCTTTTACAATTTCAAGCCCCCTACTAATAGTCTCATCAAATTTCTGTTCTTTTTCCACCTTTTATCACCTATCTCCCTTTAATTCTAAACTCCTTTCTTAATGGAGGAATATCTGCCCAGTCTTCTGGCAGCAAAAATCTCTCGTTTCGGGGATGTCCTTCAAAATAGACGCCAAGCATCTCAAAGGTTTCCCTTTCGTGATATTCCGCACTCTTAAAAATATTAATTAATGTTGGCATCCTTGACTCATTTCTGTCTACCCTTGTAGTTAAAGCTAAAATCTGTGAGGAGAGTTTATCGTCTGAATAAGAGCTCAAGTGATATATTACTTCAATCTGATTATCATTTGGATAGTCTGTGCCTGAAACTGATTCTGCGTGATCAAACCCTAGTCTGTCTTTAATAAAGGAAGCCACTTGAACGATCTCATTTGGGGGAACAAGGATCTTTGTTCTCCTAGGACGTACATAGATTACCTGTACTAGTTTATCACCAAATCTTGTAACTAGTTGATTGATAAGACTGCCTTCAAATTCTGGAGTTATGCTCTCAGTTTTTTTTGATATTGAAGTCTGTGTTGAATCAGAGCTGGACTTTTTTTGCTCAGAACCATTTTGGGTTTTAGATTGATCCGAGCTCATTTTATCTAATCTTCGACCTTTTTATTTTTTCTTGGAGCAGCATACAGCCTTGAATTAGGGTTTCGGGTCTTGGTGGACAGCCAGGTACATATACGTCAACTGGGATAATACCATCAACACCGGGAAGTACATTATAAGAATC
>DASWDL010000070.1:0-3791 GCA_036395315.1 Nitrososphaeraceae archaeon | reverse complement strand
AGAACATACAGTAAAGGGAGCATTTGAACTAGCATTGAAAATCGTTACACAAAATCGTTAAGCAGGACTCCAGCAGAGCGGTAAAGGAGATTCCCTGCTACCGCGTAGCCTCATGTTGCAGTTTAGTTTGTCCGTCTGCTGTTCCAATTTCGAATCATAAATCAAGAGCGTAAAATTCAAAGACTAATTAAATAGTTAAACAATGATACACATAAACAAGATTTGGCTAGCAACAGTACCGATTCTTCAATGTATGATCTAGATGTTCTAGAGGAGATTGGACCAGCTACTAGAATTTGTTTGGAAGAGGCGGGATTTAGATCTTTAAGGGATTTAGTAATTAGAGGAGCAAATGATATCGCCAACGCTACTGGAATTAATATCGATAAATGCGCATCAATGTGCAACAAGGCTAGAGTGAAATTAGAAGACCTTGGGATTTATGATAAACCATTTGTTCCCGCGACTCTCATCTATGATAGGAGAAAGTTAGAAAGCCGCATTTCTTCAGGGTCAAAAAATTTGGATAACCTATTAGGAGGAGGATTTGAAACTAAGTCTGTCACTGAGCTTTATGGGGAATTCGGGACTGGTAAAACACAAATATGTCACACTCTCTGTGTGACTGTACAGAAAGATTCAAAAACAGTTGGACCAATCCAAAGGGCTCTATATGTAGATACTGAAAACACATTCAGACCAGAAAGAATTGTATCAATTGCAAATGCAAGAAAATTAGATCCAAATTCCGTTTTAGAAAATATTATTGTCGCTAAAGCATTTAACAGCTCCCATCAAGAAGTGATAATCGAAGAAGCTGCTCATGTAATTCAGCTTCATGGAATCCGTTTACTCTTGATAGATTCTGCTGTTTCTCACTACCGGGCTGAATTCCTAGGACGAGCCGTCCTGGCAGAAAGACAACAGAAGATGAACAGATTTCTACACATGTTGTTGAGAATTGCAGAAACATGTTCGGTAGCAGTTGTTATCACCAATCAGATCCTATCTTCTCCTGATGCATTGTTTGGCGATTCTGTTAGACCTACCGGTGGCAATGTTATAGGACATACCACTACTTATCGGATTTATTTAAAAAGGGCCGGGAAAAATAGAATTGCGAGAATGGTCGACAGCCCATATCATGCTGAGCGAGAGGTGATATTTACACTGAATGAACAAGGTATAGGTGACCCTCAAGAGTCATGAAACAAATAATTCCGATAATGAAAAACTGTTTGAATGACTTCTGTTCTGATGAGATCCTAATATGACATATTTTCATGATAAGAAGATACAAAAATTATCTTTCTTTAATACTAAATTAACTGATGCCTGTAACTAATGGCTAGATAGTATTAAATTAAAGGAGGACAATCAATAAGGAATGCCCAAGTCACATGGACCACGAAGAAAATCAAGGCACGTATTGAAGAGCAATACAGGTTCAAGAGGCGTATCATTCCTATTGACTAACTACGAAGTTGGTGATAAAGTTGTGATCAATCTAGATCCTAGAGAACATAAGACTATGCCGCATAGGAGATATCAAGGACGAGTGGGAGTCATTAAAAGTATTGGAAGAAGAACCTTAAAAGTCGGGGTCGCTCTCGCAAATAAGCCGAAGATCTTAAAGACAAGATTTAACCATGTCAAGCCATTCAATTCTGGTCAGGAGGTTTAGACAATCAAATTGACTGAAATAATTAAGAAGGAGATGATCTCACTTTCTGAGGTCAAAGGAATCTTAGAAACGAGGAAGCCTGAAGAGATGGACCAAATACAAAGATGGACATTTGACTACGTAACAAAGTTTTCAAAAACTACGCCGCAATATGCTAAAAAATTGATAAACGACTTGATGAAAGAATGTGAATTTACTGAAGAGGAGTCTGTTGAGTTAACAAATATCATGCCAAAAACACTCGAGGAACTTAGAACATTTACTTTTGGATGGAAGAAGCTAATCCTTACGTCGACCTTAGAGAAGGCCTTGGCGAAGCTTATGGCTGTCGCATGAAAGTTAAATATCAAGTTCACACAATATTGCACTCATAGTTGGACTCTATTCCTCCTGGTACTGATAGCGGCAGAACGTCTGTTGACGGTCATAATGTTGCTACTCACAGAAGATATGAGGAATATGCATATGTTTTGGATTATAGTCAAAGAAGTAAATCATTAACTGTAAGAGGCCGTGAAGGTATAATCGTCCAGGCAATTGGTGAGGGACGTCTTACTTTACTAGAGTTGCTAGGGGTCCAAAATGCAAACTTCGAGATTGGTGAACGAGTGTATATAGGGCGTGAAGGAAGGAACAAGGTACTTAGTGTTTTGGGTAAATTAGAGTTCAATTCGATCTCTCCCTCAGCGAAAAATGATCTCCCAAATATTGTTGATAAGATAGTTTTGACAAATGAAGAGAGGTTTGTTTCGTACATTAACAATTCTCCACCAGTAACCCCTCGCATTCATTCTCTCGAGCTGATACCTGGCATTGGTAAGACCTATATGATGAGTATAATAAGAGAGAGAGAAAAGAAGAAATTTGAATCGTTTTTAGACGTACAATCAAGAATCGGGATCAAGGATATACATAAACTCATTTCTAAAAGGATAGTTGAAGAAATTTCTGGAGAAGTCAGGATGAATTTGTTTGTCGGAAAATGATAACGCTGCAGAGGACCGACGAAGGATTGAACTAGGACAGCATCATTTGGTAGACGAGAGAGTAATTTCACAAATAATTCAATCTTTAGGAATTAATACAAATGAAGTGGTACTTGAACTTGGGTCCGGAACGGGAAAAATAACGAAACTCATATCCGAGCTATCGGGTTTTGTTCATTCCTACGAAGTTGATCCAGATCTATTCAGGAGTACTTGTCTTAATTGTCGAGACAGATCAAACGTGAAGCTTTATAATTCGGACCTATTCAGATCGAATGCTGCAGAATTCGATGTCTTCTTTTCCAATTTACCTTATTCTCGCAGTAAAGAAATAATCAAGTGGTTGTCTTGTCATAAGTTTAGGAGAGGAGTAATTATGGTTCAAGATGAATTTGCATCTAAAATGTTTTCTCAACCCGGACAAAGGAATTTTTGTGCGATTTCGGTTATTTCGCAATACAGTTTCGAATTGGAATTGATAGCAACCGTCCCTCCAGAAGCTTTCGTCCCTCCACCCCAAGTTACGTCGAAAATTATCCGTTTAATTCACAAAAATAATATGCTTGCTCGAGCTGGATTAAATAAGATTGAATTATTATTCCACAATAAAAGGAAACAATTGTCTAATTCTAATCGAAATTTTGGTAATATCTTCGTCCAAAGGACTATTAATAAAAATAGCTCAAGACGTTACCACTGAGAGCTACGTAATTGTTTTTAGGTTAAAAACTGCAATCGCCTTATCCTAAAAATATGAATTGATAATACATATGTCCTCCTAAGAAGTGTGTCCGTAGAAGGCAACATTAGGAACGCGAATAGAATGTATATTCCAACAGAGGATAGTTATCTCTTAGTTGAGACGATTAAAAGGTATTCCGGTAAAAAGGCTCTCGAGGTTGGGGTGGGATCTGGAATAATTACGAAAGAATTAAGCAAGAATTTTGAGGTAGTAATCGGAACAGATTCAAATTTAGATTCGGTGATTTTTGCAAAAGGAAGTTTAAGTCGGAAAACACAATTGATATGTTGTAATATGTGCGACACCATTAGGTCAAAATTTGATCTCATAGTCTCTAATCCGCCATACTTACGAGATTTACGTATAGCCCATGAAAAGG
>DASWDL010000069.1:0-2940 GCA_036395315.1 Nitrososphaeraceae archaeon | reverse complement strand
AATGAGAGGGTTTTGTGCCAAGCATCCTCAGTTTCTTTAGGTGCATAGTTGGCCCCAGAAGGATTCGCGAATGCGTGTCCGACACCCTTGTAAATTTCTATCTCATTTTTAATCCCATTCGCATTCAGCGAATCCCTGAATTGGTTTATCTGGTCCAAGGAAATAGCTTGATCTTTGTCACCGAATATTCCAAGTACTGGCCACTTTATCTTCGATAACGTAGCTTTGTCTGTTATCAAAGGTGTTCCGTAATATAGAATAGAGGCAGATAGCGGGTGGTCGGAGTTTAGGGAAAGTTGCAACACCTGTCCTCCTCCAAAACACCAACCTAATGCTGCGATTCTAGAACTGTCTACGTTCGAGAGCGAAGTGAGGTATTTTACGGCTGCCTTTAGATTAGAGATGGCAGTATTCTTATTATCTCTAACTAATTGGACCAGTTTTACGGCCTCTGTAAGATCAGATGCAATATGACCATTGAATAAATCTACAGCGAGGACAACATAGCCCTGCCGAGCAAGCAAATTTGCCATATCCTTGATATTGTCATTTAATCCCCACCATTCGTGTACCACAATAACTGCAGGATATTTGCTGCTATTCTGACTTTCCAGTGACGTATTTGGATACACGAGACATCCATTTGCACCACCAAAATAACTCACTGATTTGTTCTGTAATTCAACTCAGTATCATTAACATCCCCGTTTCCAAGCATAGTAACATCCGTGGATAAACGATCAGATGGGCCAGATTGACCTCCAGATTTTCCCATGTAACCTGTAAAATTTATTACTGAGCCAAAAATTAAGAATACTGCCACCCATATGCCTATTCTTTTCACAGAATGATTTTATGCCCTAGCCTATTTATACCCGTTGATTCTATTGCCAGATTGAACGTATACTTGTTGACTATACAAGTAATTTACTGCGCTGCTGAATTATTTTATTACTTGCGACAAGTATGTAATCACCAATAACTGATTGGTATAAGCTAAGTGGTTAGGTGATTACTATTACCATTTAAAGACCTTAGTCTTTTCACTATAATTCCTAATTATTGTGACTCCCTTAATGTGGATGTTTTGACTCAAAGCAATATTCAATTAAATAATAAAAGTTAGTAGATCCTATTTTGGTATATCCATGATTATAGGACATTGCCGAAATGTAACTATGAAATCACTGTTTATTATCTTTCTATTTCTAGCTGCAGCAGGGACTATTATTACCCTTCAGATTGCATTGGCGCAGGGGAATAAAGTGTTGGTAAATCCGGCTGGGCACTGTAGTCAAGAAGCTCCACAGTCTATCGATCCAATTGAGATGACTTCTATCATATACGAGCCAGCGGTGAAGGGCATTAAAGTACCTGGCATGGAATACATGAAGACGTTCCACATACACAATACTGCCTTCACATGTTTCACTGGCACAACTCCAGGATTGATACTTGACGTAACATTACTTACTCAAATCCTTGGATCGGCCCACGGTCCAGGTTTCTATCCGAGCGAAACCAAATTCAATTTGACAGAATGTAGGATAACCCTTGAAGGGGATTTTATTTCTTGCGATTCAAGCCCGATACCCTACAGGCAAGATAATTTAACAAATTGCTTTGAATTGAGTGTACCATCTCCACCCATCAAAATGAATACTGTTGCTGCTAATTCTTCGATAGCTAAGTCGATTACAGCCAAGGAATTTACATATTCTTGTTCTTCAGCTACGCAAAGAAATGAAATCAAGCTAAAAGAAGTAACCATGTTCACTTCTCTCTTTAAGAATTCGAATTCTTTAAGCAGCTCCTTTATGGCTACTACATGTATTCGGGACACTAGAACAGCAATGATAGATTCTTGTTACGTCTCTCTAAAATAAAGATGTTAAATGCATCTACAGTCTTGATTACGAATGAAGTCAGCAAAAGATTGACAATCAAAAGTTCCAAGGCATAGAATATTTTTGGTCAATTCAGCATTTATTTTTCATGGGCATAATGAGTAAGGAGCCGGTGATCATGAAAGTTCATACGAAATGGCATGCTATAAACTACGGATCCCATAATTTCATAAAGGCATTCTACACCCTGTTTATCCTCAACCCCCTCAAACTTATGACTGCTTTTGCAATTGGAGATGTCTAGTGTACTCTTTCTTGCATGCTATCAATAATGATGGACATGATCATAATCAACCGTTTTTCTCAGGACTGTTTCGGGTTATCAAATCTGCTAATTCTTCCAAGGAACCGGGCTTCCTAAAAATTCCTTTTTACACCAGAATTGGTCAAATCGTACAAGGTTTTTGGATCTGAAGAGGCTGTAAAGATAACAATGTTCTTTGACGCGAGTAGACCTTCATTCTTAAGAGAATTAATTACATCTATGCCGCTATAGGTTGGCATTGCTACGTCCAATAAAATTAAATCATATGAATTTTTGCGAATTTCTTTCAAGCCTTCCAATCCGTTACTAATTACTGTACATTGTATACCTTTGGCCTCACAGTAAAACCAATGGTTTCCCTTATTTCGATATTGTCATCAACTACAAGGATCTTCATCATAAGAGCTCCCGTATTTGTCCTCGAAGAAGTGTGGGAACGTGACATATTAGCCTGTTGATGATATCAAAAAAGGGTCTTAGTCTCTCCAATTGCTAGGAATATTCTCGCTCTTCCTGGCGGGCCTTTTTATCAAATGATGGCATCGTGAAAAGTAGGCATCGACAGAATGGGTTTTACAGTGCATTTTGGCAGTGCAAGGGTAGCACTTTGGTAAAGCAAACCCACACGGGTGAAAATTGAATCGGCCAACGAAGGAGTTCGATCATTAAACTGGAGTCGGTAACATGTGCATTCTCAAATTGATTCACTATATTGCGGCCAGGCCAGGCCAAGCATTCCATTATATCCATTACAAGGGTTAAGGAAAT
>DASWDL010000068.1:0-3668 GCA_036395315.1 Nitrososphaeraceae archaeon | reverse complement strand
GAATTATCACTTGACGTACCTCTGAGTGCCAAAGTATTATTGTTTGGACTAACCTGTTGCCCAGGTGTGGGGTAGATAATCTTTACACTTGGCGTACTCACACTCACTTGGCCAAAGGCCGTATAAGCTGAATAATTGCCTAACAGAGTCAATATTAGTAATCCTAAAGTAGTACCTGTTAGTAGGAGCAAAACCCTGCGGCTCACGTTTGTTGCGTGCTTTTATTAAATAAAAGAGTGTATCCGACTACATCTAGCTAATTGTTTAGTAAGAAGACGAAATCCTAACGGTATAAATTGTTAAATTATGATAACTAGCTAAAGTAACCAATAATACCAGAAACTCCTTCACTTTTGATTTTACAAGAGGAGCTTTGTCATAGCGTTTCACTCTCGCCTGCTGCATCAGTTTTTATATTATTCTATAGTTAAATAACAAATCAGTTCCGTCCGAATCTTTTTGTGAGTGCTTCGAACTGATGTAAGGGGTATCAATGCTTATACGTGACCTCTTCAAACCTACATCGTGACATTCGATTTACTTTCTCGTTAATGTCGTCAGTAACGGATATCATATTGACTCGAATTCACCTGCGCTCCGGCTTTAATTGAATTGACTGATAATATTATAGTTAACATGAGGGTTGCACTCAGTACGAAAAAATATCTTTCATAGCGCGTTCAATTCTAATCTGTATTTGAATCTTCACCTTTTGAATTCAGCTCTTGGTCAGCAACGTGATTAGTTTCATTAGCAGATATTTCCGAATCAGTGCTCATCTCCTTTTTCTTGAACTTAAACCATTCTTCTTTGTCGGCGATATCATCCTGTGACAATACTTCCCCTAGCCCCGATAAGTCTCCAGCAGCATCGGGTCGGGATTTCTTAAAGAAATTTGATAATCTGACTTCCAAGATAACATGCTTTGAAAATCCTAGCAATATAACATCTAAGTATTATAGAATTAACATTACCGGATTGAAGAATAACATTAGCCCTTGAATATATTTACCATTTGAATTACAACTAGCATTGAAAAATTTTGCGATAGTGAAATATTTAGTTATTAGACCTCTCATTTAGTTCAATATTACTCAATCCACAAGCGTGACACGTACTATACTAACCTTTCAATTTCTTTGTCCAATAGCATATCTTCTCCGCAACATGCACATATCATTGTTAACACCATATTCCATATCGAGTATTAGATTTTATATTAACTCGTTCAAAGACCAAAGGTCAGCCAAAAATTAGGTTAACTGTTTTAATAGATTTCTTGCCACAGTATGGACAATACTTCGGATTCTTCTTAGCGGATATTCCTATTAATTGAAATCTTATCTTACAAGCATTGCACAAAAAAGTTGCAGCAGTCATGGTTGAGTGTTATGCACTACCATCCAGATAGTTTGCTTCCTGCAAACTGATTGCCATATAGATTTCCTAAAGAGGAAAGGATTCTAGTATTATTTCCAACATACTTCAGTATTAGGTTCTTTCCCTTGTAAAAATGAATACTTAGAGGTGCTGCATAGTCTTCAACTATCACTTTTCCTTTTGTTGCATAAGTAGTTCCGTCTGGCGATATCAGACTAGCTTCCACACCTTTATTGGTATCATTTGTATATTCGTATACTATTATGGTTTCACCATCAGCCCGAACTTCTAAAATGTAATCCGCATTTAATGGAAACAAGGGGGTATCTAGTCTGTCGACAACCAACTGACCATTTAATCCATATGCACGAAGTGAATTAATCAGCGAGTCTACGGCACCTGGGACTAAAGCAAAGGCCAATCTAAATTCTCTTGGTTGGAGATAGAATAGTGTAGAAAGTAATAATACAAGAATTACAAGAGTGAATGTAAAGATTAGTAGCATTATTTCCATGTTATGAATAATACTCCTACTCTAATTGAATATTTTCTTCACTATCTCTAGTGGTCTTGCTTTGGTTTTTGATGCTACTAATTCACCCAGGCTCAATACAAGAAGATTCTGAATATTTTTCACGCAAGACCTTACTTTACTTTCTTGGCGCAGCTATCGCAATACCTTTCAACGATGGTAGCACCTTCAATCTTAAAAAGTGCGGTTTGAGTTGCCTCACTTCCACATGCTATACAGAAATAGCTCCTGTCTTTAGTTCTCTCGCCCTTTTCTATTGGTCTAAATTCAGCTTTGCTTCGATTTATCATTATTTCTATTGTCCTATATACACAGGATTTCCCTTAAAAGGATGTGTCTTCGCTGTATTTCGAGACTGACGGGAAGAAAGAGTGTGACCATAATCAATAAGGAAAATTAATATCTCATAAATCACATACGAGGTAAGGGGATAAGATTGGCTGCATATCAACAAGGACGAGTTCCAATTCTTCTTTTAAGGGAAGGCGCAACTGAAACAAGAGGTAAAGACGCACGAAGGAACAACATCGCAGCTGCAAAATTGATTGCACAAGTTATTCGTTCAAGCTTGGGTCCAAGAGGTATGGACAAGATGCTAGTGGGTTCTACCGGAGACGTAACAATCACTAATGATGGCACGACTATCCTGAAGGAAATAGACATTGAACATCCCATAGCAAAAATGCTAGTGGAGGTCGCCAAGTCTGTAGATAATGAAGCAGGAGATGGAACTAAATCCGTAGTCGTGCTTGCTGGCTCTTTAATTGAAAATGCTGAAGAACTTTTCAATAAAGATTTACATCCTACACTAGTTGTAGAAGGTTACAGAGAAGCCTCAAAGAAGGCTCTCGAATTTCTTAAAAAAATAGCCATTGAAATAGACCCCAAGGATAAGGGATTTCTAAAGAAAATTGCTATGACATCGATGGCGTCCAAATTGGTGACTACTAATTCTCAGGTATTATCTGGGCTTGTAATTGATGCGGCTTTGAGGGTGGCCGATGATTTGGGAGAAAATAGATTCAAAATTGACTTAGATAACGTTAAAGTGGAGAAGAAAGCTGGTGGCTCTCTTCACGATAGTCAGCTTATACAAGGCATAGTAATTGACAAGGAGATTGCACACCCCGGAATGCCCAAGAAAATTCAAAGAGCCAAAATAGCTTTGTTAAATTCTGCCTTAGAAATAGAGAAAACAGAGTTTGACGCCAAACTAAATATCAGCTCACCGGACCAAATGCAAAAATTTCTAAATGAGGAGGAAAGAATGCTCAAATCCATGGTTGACAAAATTATCGCATCAGGAGCAAATGTCGTTCTTTGTCAGAAAGGAATCGACGATACGGTTCAGCACTATATGGCTAAAGAGGGGATAATTGCAGTCAAAAGAATTAAAGAAAGCGACATGACAAAACTTGCTAAAGCTACGGGTGCAAGGATGGTTACTAACACAGATGAGCTATCTAAAGACGATATAGGCCTTGCAGAGCTGGTCGAGGAACGTAAGGTAGAGACTGACAAGTGGGTATTCATTGAAGGCTGCAAGAATCCAAAATCAGTTACCATCCTTATACGAGGTGGTTCTCAGAGAGTGGTAGACGAAGCTGAAAGGTCTATCCATGACGCATTAATGGCCGTCAGGGATGTTATGGAATATCCTTACGTTGTTGTCGGAGGAGGCGCACCTGAAGCCGTTATTTCTCGAAAGCTTAGAGAGTGGTCAAGCTCTCTTGCAAGCCGTCAGCAGCTGGCAGCT
>DASWDL010000067.1:0-8818 GCA_036395315.1 Nitrososphaeraceae archaeon | reverse complement strand
AACATGATTGGGTGGAAGGGTCAAGAATATATAAGTAAAGTTGATGGCTATAAGGCAACAATCCTATGAACCGTTAACGACTAAAGGCAAATTAAAATCTTGAATCCTTTTCTAACGACAGATTTGTCCCTAATCCCTTCCAGCCCATACCAAACTTGTCTCTTTGTGTGGAAATTGACCACGAAACTATGTCCTAGATGTAAGATATGATGTAAGTGCTTTTACATCATACGTCACACTTAAAGATTAAGTAGCGAATAACGAATCAGTAATACATAATAAACCAAAATTATGTTAGGTCGATCAAAGCAAATCTGGTAACTAACATCACACAATAGAAAATATTCTCTATAAACTGTCTTTTAGAGACTGAATATCCATTGACTAAAGATAAATCAAGGTAAGGTAGATAGAATAGTGCTTTATTGGATTCTAAAGATAATGAAGAAAATAACGGAGCCAATGAAATAAAACTTGGTTTACGCCAGAATATCCAACAATTTCTAATTCTCGTTCTGGTTAATGCTTTTGTCGGTGCGATGATAGGATTAGAGCAGACCGTTGTACCGCTTATTGGTAAGAATGAGTTTGGCATAGAATCAAATGCAATAATTGTATCATTTATAGCTAGTTTCGGAGCAGTCAAAGCTATTCTAAATCTTTATGCAGGAAATCTGTCTGATCGGTGGGGAAGAAAGAACGTACTGGTATTGGGTTGGCTTTTTGGTATACCTGTTCCTTTTATCCTGCTTTTTGCGCCCGATTGGAACTGGATTATTTTTGCAAATGTTTTACTTGGAATCAATCAAGGGTTGGCCTGGTCTATGACAGTGAATATGAAAATTGACTTGGTCGGAAAAGAAAGAAGGGGTTTAGCATTAGGTCTTAATGAATTTGCAGGGTATGTCTCAGTCGCTGTTGTTGGATTTGTGACAGGTTACCTAGCTGCCACTTATGGATTGAAACCATATCCATTTTATCTTGGTATTGCATTTGCCGTTCTGGGTTTTGTTATTTCTTGGGCTATTGTTAAAGATACTAGAAAATTCACGGTACTAGAAATAGAGGATGACTTGGCATTAGCTGGCAGAGTTAGGAACAAACCTGACCTTAATTTTAAACAAGTTTTTCTTGAGACTTCATGGATGAACCGCACTCTATTGTCTGTTAGTCAGGCAGGTCTAATCAATAATTTAATTTTTGGAGTGACCTGGGGTTTGTTTACCCTGTACTATGCTTCCTTTAGTGTAGGAATTAGTGAGATTGGATTTCTGAAAGCACTTCATCCTGGAATTTGGGGTGTACTTCAACTAGTAACAGGTTCTCTCAGTGACAAGGTGGGTAGAAAGGTTCTCATCTATCCAGGAATGATTGTTCAGGGAATTGGAATATGGATAGTGTTATATTCAAATTTCATTTTTGGTTGGATTGTTGGAATGTCTTTACTTGGTTTAGGGACTGCACTTGTATATCCAACTTTACTAGCTGCTATAAGTGATGTGGCTCATCCCAAATGGAGAGCAACATCTCTAGGTGTTTATAGATTTTGGAGAGATTTGGGTTTTGTATTTGGTGCGATAGGAATAGGTTATATAGCAGATGTGTATGGACTTAATATTGCTATCCAGTTAGTAGCTTTCTTGGCAGTTGGGTCGGGAATTTTTGTTATGGTAGCGATGAGAGAAACACGACTACTTGGATATTCCAACAGAAGGGCATGATTTATTATCGATATCGACCATCGAAGATTATAAAACAATCCAGCAAGAGCATTGCTCCAATGTATAATTAGACATGGAAAGCAGAGAAGACGTATTCTACACTCATTAGATTAGCAAAAACGTTCACTTCATAATGTTAATTGGACAATCTCTGGATATATAGTTTATAACGTATCATGAGTTAAATCAAAACCTTTACTTTAGGCAGGCTATAATGTAAAAGATATGTTGGGTGATACTCTATTCAATATGACTTTAGGAATGATTTTAGGAATGGCTGTTTGTCCACTAATGATGAAAGCGGTTAAAAGCATCAGACAAAGCATAAGGGTGAATAGGATTTTACGAGAGATATCAGAAATTCAAAAAGCATCATGAGGGATCTATAACCTTCACGCTGAAAATATTGCAGTTGATCTTGAACCGTTAAATTCAATATGAGAGCGTTAAAGGATTTAGATTTATACCCCGATCCCCACTTCTCCATTATGACAAACAGCTACAAAGTAGGGAAGAATTTTAGATCTGTGGCAATAACAACATCAGTTCTTTTTGCATTAATTGCCCTATCACAGCTTGTAATAACAGAGAATTTATCAAACGCTCAAGGAGAACAGGCAGCACCAGGTTCGGTTTTTAAGCTAGCTAGAGCCAGTATTCCTATTGATATTCCAATGGGCAAAAGGATATGAAAATGGAAATGAGATATTCTTCATTGCAACAGATGCTTCTGACGAGAAGATAGCCGAGCAAGCCACAAAGCTCTTAGGATTTAAAGTCAATTTTGCACCGTTGCTATCACAAACACCCGAGTCAGCACGAGGTCAAGCTTATGCCTTCACCAATGGGGTTAAAGGGAAAGGACCGTTCGGATTTCAAATTCCAGTCCTGGCGGCAAAACCTGGGGATGCTGGGTACAGCCCGCTCTTACAGATAAACACTGTAACATGGAAGGAAGGAGCTTCTGCAACTGAGTTGAAATCTGTTGAAGAGATTATGGCAGCACAACAGAATGGTAGTCTCACTATCAACAAAACCGGAATCGTAGTAAATCATCCAGCGATAAAATGGCAGGGTGGAGCAATGAAAATTAGAGATGACAAAAACATAACTGATGATTCTAAATATGGTCCTGCACAAGTTCTGAAAATAGATACTGAAAAGATGGTCGTTACAATGGTCGCTCATCGTGGATTTGGTCCTGATGGGAAGACAATATACTACACAGTCGCTGATGCAACTCCAGAAATGCCTGCAAATATGATGGGGGTCACTTCAGTGCCATTCGATGAAAAACTAATCGGCACGCCAGTGGCAGTAGATTTATTCCAATTTATGAATGGCATAAACGGTACTGGTCCTATGGGATTCCAGGCTGGAATAGGCGCAGCAAATCCAACTGACAAAAATTATAGTCCAATGTGGAAAATATCTTTCAACAAATGGAAAGATCCGGCGAAAGCCAGAATTCTTGAAACTGTTGATGATATTTTATTTATGCAAAAAAGTGGCATGTTAACAATCACTCCAGCTATGGGTGGAAAACATGTAGTTAACTGCCCATTCTTTGATCAATCAACAGTATTAGAACACATGAGCAAAACACAACCAATTTCTTAGAACTTTTTTCTCACTCTAATGTAGTAGTTAAAGGTTAACTTTAACGGTTGAAGGGATCGCTTATTAGCGTGAAATCTGTATCACAGTTATGGCAAATATGAAGACACTTCAGATTGCCACCTTTGGTCCTGACGGACAGGATGGAATTGCGTTAGGTATTAGGAGCTTTTCTGTTCATAAGCTTGCTCTAATTTGTTTTCAACAAGATAAGAACAAAGCGGAGGATTTTGCAAAAAAGATAACATCAGTTCTTGGGATTCCAATCACAATCTCAATAGTCACGAAAGAAAACGTTATCAGGGATACTATGGAGAGAGTTAACGAAATCTTAACTCTCCATGCTAAAGAGTTTCAACAAGTATTGTTGAATGTTAGCTCGGGTGACAAATTAATTGGTTGTGCTGCACTTTCTGCTGCGTTCATAAATGGAATACAAGCATTCGGCATGGACGATACGCATACAATTCCACTATTGATGCCTGTTCTGAAATTAAGTTATAATGAAATTGTATCGGAAGCGAAAATAAAAATTCTAAAGTCAATAAGCGATGCAGGTGGGGTAATTGACAGTCTGGATCAGTTAGAACAGATTTCTGGTTATGGTAAACCTCTTTTAAGCTATCATGTTCAGGGAGCGAAGGACTCGAAAGGTTTGGCAGATTTAGGGTTAGTGGAAGTAGAGAAAGGTGATAGAGGAAAAATATCTGCAAAATTGACAACACTGGGAAAGCTCTTGGTAAGCAGCAATACTCTGACTAGAATAACATAGACCCCATTATGAATTTAAGAACAAGAAATGAAAATTAAGCTGGGCTCCAACAAGTTTCGCATTAGTCAGAAGCATAATTGCTGGGTCTGTTTCCTTGATCACCTATCTTCTCGTAGTACTGATTACAACACCCAATCTTACGCCTTTGGCAGCAATAAATGCAGCACTAAAAGTAAATTGGTTAATAATATTTGGGCTGGCCCTGGGAGTGGGCTTACAAGTTTACGTATCAAGTTACAGAAAAAATTTAAGTTGTAGGATTACAAATAAAAGAAGAGGTATACTGGCAAGTTCAGGCAGCACTGCGATAAGTTCATTTTTCTCGTTTTTTTCCCTTGTGCCGTTAGGTTGTTGTGGAAGCTGGCTTCTGATATTTTCATTCCTGCCATCCGTATTTGGCAGCGCATTCTCTGTAATCCTGATACAGTACTCCAAGCCACTCTCATTTTTGGGATTGTTTACTGTATTAGGGTACGCTATTTTCACTGCTATTAGGTTGAAACGAGAATTAAAAACGGCCAAAATAGTTGAATCTAAAAGAAAAATAGTATAATGGTGAGTGTGTTTGAGTCTTGTTTCTACATTCTGCAATAGGAGAAGAATTTTGCTAATTAGTTGTTTATCTGTCCTAGAATTGAACATCTTGTTATTCAAAGTTCCCTTATCGATAACCTCATTTGTACCTGTAAGTGTAGAAGAAAAACATACTGTTCCTCCTGATCAGATAGTAAGTGGTGGACCACCGCCAGATGGAATTCCTTCAATAGATTCACCCAAATTCGCTTCAGTAGAAGATGGAAATAAATTTCTGGATGATTCAGACAAAATACTTGGTATAAATATTAACGGTGATATCAGGGCATACCCACTTCAGATTCTGGTATGGCACGAGATTGTTAACGATAATGTAGGTGGCATTCCTGTGGTTGTTACGTACTGTCCGCTTTGTTTCACCAATCAAGTGTTCATTAGAAGTCTTAACAATACAGTTTTAGAATTTGGAACATCAGGAAAGCTATACAATAGCAATCTAGTAATGTACGATAGATCCACGAATTCGCTTTGGAGTCAAGCCCTTGGTGAAGGAATTGTAGGAAAATATGCAGGTATTAAACTCAATAGAATACCCTTCGATGTGGCGTACTGGAAGGATTGGAAGCAATTGTATCCAAATTCTAAAGTATTATCAAGAGATACTGGCTCGGTTAGACCTTATGGTGCGGATCCTTATGGAGATTACTATACGAGTCCAGATATTCTATTTCCAATTTCTAATAAAGATAACAGGCTTGGATTAAAAGAACTTATAATTGGACTTGAAAATGGACGAATAAACAAGGCCTACAGCCTACAGGACGTTCAAAAACAGAAGCTTATCAATGACCACATTAATAATAAATCTATAGTATTATTTTCATTATATCCATTAATGGTAAGAGTATTTGATCCTGTGCTGAATGGACAGACTCTGATTTTCATTTACAACTCTAAAAATATTACTTTTATGGATAAACTAACTGGAAGCCAATGGAATATTGAAGGAAAATCGATTCAAGGACCACTGAAAGGGAAACAGCTTTTGCGTTTGCCTTTTGACGAGGGTTTTTGGTTCGAACAGGCTACTTTCCACCCTGCAACAAAAATATATTCTTAATACATATAACTAAAAAGGAAAGAGGAGCTAACATTTCGTTAAAAGACATATAGACTTTAAATGCCAATTTATTATCGGTCCAAGTCTTTTGGCAGTTAAACAGAATTTTGTTAAAATAGCAAATACAAATGACATTCAAGCTTCACAAATGAAAGCATTTCAAGTTAATGGAGAAGAGGTCTGCATTGCTAACGTTGATGGAAAATTCTATGCAATAAATAACATATGCACGCATGAGGGTGGTCCCTTGGCTGACGGTAAACTTGACGGATATGAAGTCGAATGTCCTTGGCATAGTTCAAAGTTCGACGTGAGGACAGGAGAAGTGACTAACCCACCAGCAAGCGAACCAGAACCAGTTTATGAAGTAAAAGTAGATGGCAATAATATACTAGCCAGAAAAAGAAACGGCTCTACCCAGAAACAACAGGAACAGAAACCCCAATTTGATCTCACTTTACTAGAGAAGCAGAAGGTTGAAGGCACTGATGTAATGTCGTTTAAGTTTGGGAAAAGCTCGCTTCAATATTCAGCAGGCCAGTATGCTTATTTCGATATTGGTGGGGTTTACAATGATCCAAAAGGACCAATAAGGCATTTTACAATTGCCTCATCCCCTACCGAGGATTTTATTTTGATAAGTACGCGGATTAGAGATTCGCCATATAAAAAAAGGCTTGCATCAGTAGAAGCCGGTAATCAAGTTAAAGTTAGAGGCCCAGAAGGAAAATTTATTTTGCATGAAGACTATTCTAAACCTGCAATATTTCTTTCGGGTGGTATTGGTGTTACTCCTTTTAGAAGCATGATAAAATACGCTACAGATAAACAATTACCCTTAAGGATTATAATGTTTGATTCAAATAGGAATTTGCAAAATATATTATTTAAAGAGGATTTTGACGAATGCATGAAAACAAACAAAAATTTGAAAATCATTTACACAATTACAGATGAACAAAATGAGTCTATTAATGATAGCTGGAAAGGGGAAAAAGGAAGAATTGATAAAGCAATGTTGGCTAGACGATTGAGTGATAACGAACTCAAGATTTCAATATTCTATATATGCGGGCCCCCTGCGATGTTAGAAGCTATGCAAAGATTATTACACGACCTGCAAGTTCCCGATAATCGAATAAGAGAGGAAGAGTTTACTGGCTATTAACTACCGGCATAGATTTTAGAACTATTAGTAACACCTACTTAGATCAAATGGAGGTCTACTCATTGATCTTTATTGAACCGCAATAAATTCTGCGAGAGCGAAAGCTTATTGAGGCACTGCCCACACACGGCACAAAATCCGATCAATTAATTATGTCTTTGAGTTTGATCTGAATTAAATATCAGTATCATCTATTGACAGATATGTCAGGAAAGCTTGGAGGACGAATAGGCTCCAGAAAATTTTCCTTTAATTCCAAAATAGCCACCATTGGATTTGTAGTGGGCACAGGGATCGCAATGGGTGCCTTCCTGGTGGTCTTATTATCGCATTTAAAATAGATACTGACTTCAAATTCATGCTATCACTATTAACTGAGAAATCGGAAATACTTTAACAAAATTAGCTCTCAATTTGAATATGACCTGAAAATTACAATATGAATAAGATCTGGAGGATCTAGAGTCATCGCAGAAGCGAGCACATCAGGAAATTCTGGAGCATTATGAATGCAACATAACCTGCTGTGTTGATTGTGTGAGGAACCAATGGTGTCCAATGCGAATGGAATTCGCCTTTACCTCTCGTGGTTAAATTTAAGATTCGAGAGATGAACTTGCAAAGATTATACCAAATGGCTTTGAAGCAATTACCACAGTATCATATTTATTTGCAATATCACCCAAGAAATAATTTTGGGCCCCGATATTACCCTTGAGCGATCCTAAATCCATGCCTGATTTTATATCTATACCATTGGTAAAGTAGACGTGAAGATCCGGTCCATTAGTAATCTTGAAATTCTCAAATCTCAGGAATTGATTATCATTTACAGACAATATCTTTGCAAGCCCTTGTGCTTGAGTCCCATTCTGCGTGCTACTGAAGTTACCAGATCTCAACAGAAGGATCGTAGCTTTCTCCAGCTCTGCTGGGCTCATAGCTGCTATGGTTTCATTTACCTCCTGTGTCATTTGGGCGGCACCTGTCATAATCATTCCCACTTCATCAGAAGTCATATTTGCTGCGGCGTTCATCCTTTCTGCATCACTCATGGAAGTGAAATTCTTAAAGGCTTGTACGGCTTTAGAGTGTAAATCAGGTTGTGCATAAGCTGATATCAAATAGGAGCAAAAACAAGTTAACAGAACAAAAGTAATTACAAAAAAACTTGATTGGATATTATATATCATTATTTGACTTCTCACCTTTTAATACATAATTCTTTCGGTAATTAACCTCCGGATTTTGCAGATCGAACAGTGTTGGATGGGGAACTGAGAATGGTGTGCCAAGAAAAGCAGAGTTTGAAGAAATAAGGAATAGTAAAAGGGAGTGATGAAATAAACAAAGCTGTCATTTTTAATTTCAATTTAAAATGACATATCAGGAATAGGCGTGGTCAACGAAGAAATCCGTTCTATCACATTTTTGTTTTAGAGTAGCATCAAATCCTTTCGCTTCATGTTCGAACGGCCCTAAGAGCGCAAAAACATACATCTATTTGGCTTTGACAAGGTACACGGATAGGGTTTAACGATTAGCTTTATTCAAAATTGCGCTTAGCTATGCCGAAAAGATCAAAGATTTGCATTGAGATCTCTTGTTCCTGTTTATTTTCAAGCTCCTTCCATTCTAACTTGATTCCGTTCCAACCATCCGTATGCTAAATTCCTACTGGCAATACCTCTTTTGTCACGTTTTCATCAAAGGGGTAAGGGTTTACACATAGATAAGGTGATCCGTATTGATCGTGTCCTGGAGAAATACCTATACCAATTTGTTGATCATTTTTCCCTTTAAACCACTCCACTGAGAAATCAAATCCATGAGGCCATAGATGCACCTGAGTGAAGTGTTCCCTTAATTTCATTCTGAATAGTTCT
>DASWDL010000066.1:0-2530 GCA_036395315.1 Nitrososphaeraceae archaeon | reverse complement strand
GCACTTTCTATAAACTTTGTATAACCTCTCCCAATGTCTTTAGGTCTAAACACAGCCCCCATGTTATATATTATGAAGTTGCTAATATTAAAGATACTTGATAGGACCTCTAATAACCTAGACTAGCGCCCATTTAAAATTGAAGATAATAGGATTAAAGTGGAGACTTAACATTGGGATTTCAGTCGAAAATGTCATTCCAGAGTGCGATAATTACTGAATCATCATAATTATAGATAAACTATTGTTTTTAAAACTATTTAAAAATTGAAATAAATGAGTCTTATTTGTAAGGACAAAATGAGAAGACCAAATCGATTGCTATTTTATTATCAGTACCGGACAATGGGCATATGTTACTATATCGGAAGCTGTACTTCCCAATAACATTAGCTTAGAGGAACCGATGCAATTGCTAAGAATATGATAGATGATAGAACAAGGTTGCAAGCTCTACAACTGGCGAATGAATGCTATCGATACAAGATGGATTTGGTAACAAACGGCGTAGTAATTGCTGATGCTATCAAATTTGTTGAACAGAAAAAAGTAGAATTGTCAACCACCATCCAGTCGTGAGAAAGTATTATCACTCAGGTTTTCCGAACGGGTATTCCATAATTTTTCATTTTGTATTTCGTGCTACAACAGTCACTGCCTGGCATACAACAGCTTTCGGAATTTCCACTTACTGCAATTTTTCCGTATCTTTCTTTAATTTTCTCTTTAATTTCCTGTGAAAGAATTGAATTCCATGGGGACTGGAGATCTTCAAGGTCCTCATCTTGTTCTTCAGTTCTATACGGCTCTGATACACATAGTAATTAAATACGAATCCTATCTAATTGTATATCATACAAATGGTGGAAAGATGACCAGAATTGATCGTTGACAAAATGTGGCTTAAATCCCATCTTGATGATCATGATTTGGTAGTCATAGATGGTAGAGGAGCGTTAGCATATAGCGCTGGACATATAAAAAGTGCACTTCCTCTCGGTTTAGATGATGTAATACGTATATCAGAAAATGGTGCAAATCTTGCTATAGAAGGAGAAGCTGCGGAAAATCTTTTTGGTAAACTTGGAATAGACGAGTCAAAGAAGGTAGTGGTTTATGGAGAATATTTCGATCCATCCGCAGCAAGAATAGCATGGACATTACTCTACAATGGTCACAACAACACTAGTCTTCTAGACACAGCATTCAGTTTTATTCGGCGGGAAGGAACGTTGCCCATTGTCCATGACCTTCCCAAGCCTGTGGTTACTAATTTCATATCTAGACCTAATGATTGTCTGAGGGCGGACGAAAAGATGGTAAATGAGAAGTTAAATGATAAAGGTACTGTTATTATAGATTCTAGGACCGCCTTGGAACATACTCAAGCAAGAATTCCGAGCTCATTACTACATAACTGGGAGAATGGAATAGGGGATGAAGGTAAAATGATAAAGAGTGGTGAAGATCTACTAAATGAGTTTAACACATCCGGAATAACAAAAGATAAAGAAATTATATGTTACTGCCATTCAGGGACAAGAGCATCCCATAAGTACTTCCAATTCAAACATGCTGGTTTCAAAAATGTTCGTTGCTACGATGGTTCTATAATAGACTGGGCTCAGAGAAGAAATCCTATACGATGAATGGTATTCCAAATTTCTTCCTCTTTTTTAGAGTATATTGAGAATATAATGGGGAAGGGAGTTATGAAGAAAGTACCCATATGGTAAATAAGCTCAGTTCGCGATCGATATGGCTAGTATCTGAATCAATATTTACTAAGCTTAGACTACTATTGATGCTTTAGCAAACCTATCCCTTACTTCGGTAACTTTAACTTTGATTTTGTTCTGAACTTTTCCATTTTCAACAAATATAATAAATCCTTGAATCCTTGCTATACCATCTCCTTTATTGCTTATTTCGGGTATGTCTACCTCGTAAGTCCCACCCACTTTAACCGGTTTTGTGGTGGGTGAACCTCTGTTGAAGCCCTTGCTGCCTTCCCCGCCATAACTCCTACCTCTACCACGACCATAGCCGCTATCTCGACTGTAACTCAATACTAAATTGCTTGTAGGTTACTATCCTAATATAAAATAACGTTGCTGTTTTATAAACGACGAGACTTTGACATGCTTGTTTAATTGCTTACTGATTGATTGCATCCTTCTGACCAATTTATACATGCTGTTATGACATTCACATTCACAAATTCGTGTTGTCTTTGAATTGTCGATAATTTCTATTATATCGCCATCACACAAGTCGTGTTCTTGTCGGGTACACTTCACCGATTTATCCATTATTTATATTATGTATAAGTCAAATAATGGTTAACTTTTACCCTTGGATATACTACATTTTGGGCCATATGTTTTCTTGTTCCTGATCCTAGTTTACGTTCCAGAGATTCTCAAATATCAAGTTACTTTTGGCCGGATAGTGACTAGTCTACCTATGTTTTTAGATTAAAATGGATTAGGTCATTCATTTATTCTCTAGATTCTGGTAGCTGTATCCG
>DASWDL010000065.1:0-4817 GCA_036395315.1 Nitrososphaeraceae archaeon | reverse complement strand
GGCGGCTGAAAATAACAATGTCAAAATACTGAACAGTCAACTGTTTTGCGTTGCAAACCTGATGACTTACTACGAATATACTGGGGACGAGCGAGCGCTGACACTATTCAAGAAGGGTGTAGACGTACTGGAGAAAAATATCAACGACCTTTCGGTAGATTGTGGAACCTACTACTCTTTGTCTAAGGATAAGTCTAAGGATAAGATTGTATCGCACCAGAAGCATCCTGAATACATGAAGATGCTGGAAAGGTTGTATTTGATGTCGGGAAGCAACACGCTGAAAAATACGCTGGACAAATGGCAGCATGACTCTCTATTTCCTTGTTATTCTTGACCTTCTTGAGTAACCATTATAGCAACTAGATGCTCTTAAATTGGCATTGAATAGCATTTGAATTTAAGTGAATCCTAGACAAAATCTTGTCAAGGGTAGTAAATAAAAACATCAAGGTGTTGTCATGTTGCCCTGACTCATTTGAAGAACTATGATTCGCAGGATTTGGCGCCTTGATACAAAGATGTAATAACATTATGACATCTTGAAACTTTAAGGAATTAACTAACTTCAGGTCAAAATTAAAATGCTAGATGACTTTCAATTAATTTTATTATGCTTTCTAAATCTATTTAAATTACCATATCACATAGAACCACAAATTGAATAGAATAACAAAGTTATCATTACCTCTATCCTTGTTGATTGTTTCCAGTTTGGCTGTTTTGCCCTATTTTGCCATAGATTTACTAGCACAAACTCCTAAGCCAAACGTTACCGAACGCGTTACTCTGCCAATGAACGTATCCGATGCGATTTATAGCGCTAATAAGACCATGGACTTGGGATCAAAAAATATATCATTAACTCCTTACCCAGTGACAGAGGAACGTGCCTTTGATCAAGGATTCCTAAAAGGCGTAGGAATTATTACTAACAATCAGACTTACAGAAGTACTCACTTATCTGATAATTTAATTCAGAGTACAGGTAAAGGGACATTTGAAACTCGAGATGGACAAAGTATTGCTTGGATAACTTCTTCAATAGGAAGACTGGTTAATGATCGTTGGGTTTTCGATGGAGTAATATTATTCAATAATACACACAGCAAGTCATTGTCTTTCCTAAATAATAGTATCGGTGTGCACAAGGATATTGTTGGCGATGAGCCAGATCATATCTGGCTTTTGAAATAGTATCGTCTGTCACATGCTAATTAACAAAGGAAAGTTAGCCATAGTGAGATAAATTGCATAGCGAATTAAGAATTCTAGATTAGATTTTATAAAGTTTGTACTAACGAAATTAAAAGGATATAAAATCTACACGGAGGTTAAATTAGTCCATTTTATTTTCTATTTTATAGCAATCACACTTAATTCGTATGCGTATTTTCTAATATTTGAGAGTTAGTGTAAATTGATGAATTACTAGAATCGACAGCAGGTTATTGATAACAAGTCACATTAATAGAAATCACAATAATTGGCTATTAAATAGACAATGCCGTGCTCGAAAATGTATGTATTCTGGCTAAATTTTGATTTAAAATTATATGGGCTCTTCGGTAAAGCCTGTCCTCTCATAAACCGAAACCAGGTCATTAAAGTTGTCCTATTCCTATCAACTTCATTTACTGCATTCATGGAATAGATTACATAAGCCGGAAATAAGTGAACTATTAAAAAAAATAGGTTAAAGATTTAATTACCTTTTGCTTTTGCTATAGCAGCTCTTATCTGTTCGTCAGATAATCCTTGCTTACGACCGGCATCCCACACGGCTTGCTCGGCAGCTGATAATTCCTGTCTGGCTTGCTGTTCTTGACTCTTTGCAACATCGAGTTTTTGATTCAACACTTTCGTATCGCTCTGGAAATCTGCTATTTGATATACCAACAAGGCTATTAAGACGAAGTTATTATTCCAAATATGAGAACTCTTGCTTTATTCAATTTCTATCTTATCACCCGCTTTAATTTATTTATAAAGTTACCATATAGCAGACACAAGTGAATATCAAGACAAAAGTAGAGAATTCAGACATTTTATTTTATTTTAATTCCCCGTACTATTATTCTTCCACTCTTCTACATCATCTATACCATTGTTATTTCCATCTACAAATGTGTGAACATTTACCTCACTTTTGTTATTATTAACGACTTGCATTGAATGTTCTCCTATAAACTTGAATGTCCTTACCATCTGTTCAAACTGTGGTAAATATTTTTGAAAATCTTTTTGACTTGTATATGTCTGGAGTGGTCGGTCGGTACCCGCGACGATATCGGTTCTAAAAATGGGCTCTGACTGAAGGGTCAATCTCTCTTACTGACCACCATTTAAAATCAATATGACCATGATACCATTTAATGACCATGCCAGCAGCGCCCCATGCATATACCTGAAAGGGTTCGCCTCCGCATAAAGCCCTGGATTCACCCCACTTTAGACCTTTAAAATCGATAGCCTCGCCTACCTTTATCCATGTTTTTCTGTCACCATTTCTACTTAACCAAAGTTGCAGTCTTATCTTTGGACTGGCTGGATCAGCGGATTCTATGATGAAAATATACTTTAAACCGAACCATCCTAGTCCTACAAAGTTAACACTAGGACTTATAGTTTGTACGCCCTGTGGGTGGGTTATCGCGCCATGTAGGTCCTTTGTAAACTTGAATGTTCCATTTTGCATAATTTCTACATCATATCCGGCTTCCTGGCAGCATACTCGACCAGTGGATAGGGGGTGATGGTTCCACGGACCACGCATGTAGATACCATCACGAGTAACTGCCTTGCTCATTTTAAAGAATCCTGTCAGTTCAACATTGGTTATAGGCGGCTGACGTGTAAATCCTCTTTGAATACAATCGGCAAAATTCATTTTACATCCGCCTATAGCGTCTTTTTGTCCGGGAGTGACCAATATATTGAATTTAACTTTACCATCGGAGTTAGGTTTCCATGAACCATCTTTATTTTTAACTAGTTTTTCATATGTAGAGCCCCCGCCTGTTTCAAGATGTGAATCAAATGGATTGTCGGGATTCAAGTACCAGACAAAACCTCCTGGCTTGGTTGGAAACAAAAACGAAACTCCGTCCAGTCCAACTTTGCTATCTGCGTTAAGTATATCAGTAGTGTTAGTTCCTGTTACATTAGCACCGAAAACCTTTCCAATCTTCATCAAAGGAGATAACATAATTGCTCCACCTGTAACATAGATCAACTTAAGAAAGTCACGACGTGACATTTTTCCTTCTGGAACCAAATCGATTCTTAAATAAGAATCAGCCATAAGATTAGTTTTAAGTGTTATTCTTAAAATTATAAACCGATATGACCTCAATAGCCATAACAAGGACCCAGTTAAGAGAAAAGAATCCACATTAAAAGTGATGAACCCATATACTATTCTATTCTTCTTCGGTTCCAGCGATAAATTAAGTGATAATGTTCAAGATAACTAACGAAAATATCAATAGCCGAATAGTGCGGTTACTCATTTCGAAACCAACATGATAAGTCCAGTCACCAGACTAGCGCAAACTAAGGCAAGTGTTATCATGGTCCACTTTTGAAAGTCATAGCATAAAGACATTTTATTTTAATGCTGGACCTCTTAGAAATATATTCTCGTCAAAATCTGAGGTTATTTTCCAACCTTGTTTTATGAAATAGTTTGTCATATCTTTCCAGTGTTCGCCACATTCTACCCAAAGCATATATCCTAATGGTCTTATCCAAAATCCCTAATTCGCTATTCACCACGTAGACAGAAATCCTTATCTTATGCTTTCTTAACCTCGAATTATGGTATATCAAATAGGCATCTTTACTATGATAGCACTGATTGTTAGCGGCATATTCTCGGTGTTACCCACTGAAGTATTCGCAAATCAAATAATCCATGAAAGTAAACCTTTAATTCACAATGTAAGAATGCTCGAAAACGCTTGGAATGCCACGAGTACGGCTTCTAGCAACAACACTATAATTCTTAACGTTGCCGAAGTGCGCGAAGAAGAGGGTGAAGAAGAGAAGGCCGAACAGGGCTATAGGTGGGTTAATAGTACGGGAGCGGAGAACCCTGACTTGAATATAATTTCAAATACAGAGTATACTATAAAAATCGATAATCCCACTGACGAGGAACATCAATTAATAATTGATTCTAAATCTAATGGAAAGACAGCTGCAATCGCAGAAAGCGAAGAGATAAGGCCGGGAAAAAATGTTGAATTCAAGTTCAAAACGGATCAAGTGGGCGATCTAGGTTATCACTGTAAGTATCACCCAAACACGATGAATGGAACAATCAATGTGTCCTAATAATACCTACTCTATTTCTTTAGATATCACAAATTATAAACTAATTTTAATAATGACCGGTGGGACTGGAAGTGCAAGCGTAGGAAATCCCACCGGCCGGTGTCTATTTGTGTTAAAAGAGTACTCAGAGTTCTGGAACTAAGTATAAGAATCTGTCTTATCTAGGTTACACCTTTGAAAAACAAGTCTATCCGTTAATACAAACCTGATATAATATCCAGTCTAGAATCCTTAGTTTACTATGCAATTTGTCGGCCTCCAATATAGAATAGGTCTGATTTATTTCTAGTATAATTAGATTTATTTTAGATTCAATAAGGGCACAAATCTCAACACCGGGATTTTTCATATTTCTAGAACCCAATTTAACAATTCAATCCTTTTCTGAACATCTCGTTTGTATGTAGTCTCCTCTTTTTCTCGATCAAGCCATGTCCTTGATTCTTCAATTTCTTTTTGTAATATTTGTTCTAGAGTCA
>DASWDL010000064.1:0-1961 GCA_036395315.1 Nitrososphaeraceae archaeon | reverse complement strand
ACGGTCTGGGATAATGATGCAAAACTATGCGTACCACGTACACCGGAAAATGATCGTAGGGCGCGCTAGACTAATGGTTAAATTCTCCTGAAATTTTGTTTATAAGTTTAGGGATTGATACTGTAAGAGTCAAGGATTTGCGCGTTTTTCAATGTTTATAACCATTAGAGCAGTATGGACTTGAAGATGTCAAAGATAGACGAGGATATTTCCAATCAGACAAGTGACGTTCCTCCGAAAAAACGAAAAACAGAAGGAGATAAGGAAATTGAAAAAGAAGAGGTAGAATCCACTGGTGGGGGATTTGATGCTGGCGGCGGCTAAACTTAACAGAGGATATCAGAAAATCAATGCTTACTAAATCCCGATAATCGGTAGTCAACCTAGGTTCTGCGTATACTTTCTATTTTAATAACAATTGTACAATAGGAAAGTGTGTAAAATAATTATTTGATTGGCTCGCTATTCCACCTCCTATGCTTGAACCTTCCAGTGGTGGGATAAAGACCGTCTGTCATCTACTTTGAATTTAATCTCGACAATCAATATGAGATCCCAATCCGTTTGTTCATCCCATTGAGTTATAGTGTTATTAATGTCGACTTTTGACTTGATGAAAATTAAATGCCTTCTCTTTGGAGTCAAAGATCTTCTCTATCTCCGTACTTGCCATAGGTTCAAACTCTGAAACCGCCCAAACTTTCATGGTTTTGTAAGGAAGTAAGTCCGTTTTTTAGGTACATATTCTTTGGCTACCGGAGGAAAACGATCAAATTTACACACTTGTACCACAATGTTATAAAAACAGATATTATAGCGTTTTCTGAGGATTAATTTCCTTAGGGTGTCTGGATTAATGTCTTCTGCCAAGGAGTACTGTCCAGATAACCTTTCTGAATGATATCATTGACTGACTGCCTCGAACTATGGCCTAGCTATGGGTGAGTCGGATACCGACAGCAGTCAGACCTTCTAGTTGCACAACATCTTGAGAGAGTTTAATATTCAAGTACTATGCGACTTTATACTATCATAATAAAATGGATAACTTTAGCGAACAATTATTCGAAATGATTGGACGAAGTCGTACTAAGAGTAAAGCGGCGGCAGTGGTAACACTATGTCAAATGATAGTAGGCCACAATCCTGACAGAATCAAGTTCAAGGCTGCATCAGTCCCTAGCGCGGACAAGGTTAAAGTTATCGCAAATTTCATAAACAGACATTATTGAATAAGCTTAATGCATGATAAGGGGAATCAACTTGTTAGTGAATCGTAAGATGCCAGTATCCAATTAGAAAAGAATACCTAGGCTTAGTTATGCAATAGACATTATACTCCAAAATTAGGTCATCCAGAATTTCCTTTATTTTGGCAAGAAATGCTGTCATATGTTAACATTATGAAGTTGTAATTTATAACATTTCCTACAATGTATTGCATATTAGATTATGGTGGGCAAGGGCATCCGGGAAGGGCATTGACATCAACTGGCCCATCGAATCTAATTCTTTTATATTTTAAAGTGCAATAATCGTTACGGATAGACAGTGAACATACCGGTGGGCCAAGCTTCATGGTTCTCTTCTGGCCCACAGATTTTTAAGTCTTTAATATTTTGTTGGCTTAAGATTGGTACCGAATATACATCCCTTTTGGTGGGCCAGGCAGTCTGCTCCCATCAAATTTCCTGGCCCATTGATCTTAAACCAAGAATCTAATTGTCTAATCTTCTTTCTCAGTTCTTTAACATTCTAAGGGGTATTATTTGTTACAGTAAGTCGCGAATATTCATCGGTGGGCGGGCTACGTCATCCATTGTGTCCGTTCATATCGACCCATAGATTTTAAACCATGTTTTTATACTTTTCCAATTAGTATAGTTCTCGGCTAATTCATTTTAGTCGCGTTGCGCCGCAGTCGTTATACGACTAAATCTTTATCCTGAATCATTTTACTT
>DASWDL010000063.1:0-12898 GCA_036395315.1 Nitrososphaeraceae archaeon | reverse complement strand
TAGTGTTATTTGAAAGAAAAGTCTTAATACCCACGCTGGTTTCTTCGAAAAATGTCTCGATTGTAGGATTGTTCTTTTTTACTGTATTGTATCTCTTTCCACTTTGGCCAGAATAGATATTGGGGAGGATTTTTACGTGGGTTCCTGTTACCGATGCGACAGCTGCTTCCTGAGTGTCAATTGCAACAAGAATAAGTGGGGAATTCGCAGTAGATCCTTTGACAATTTCAAGTTCGGATCCTCTCCAGCGTCTACTCTTGTCCAATGTAATTGTGTCACCGACAGTTATTGTTACATTATGATGTTGTCCCTTTGAAATAAGCTCATTATCGGTCTTTAGTATAAGACCTCCAATTCTTAGCCTTCCTACAGCCCCATCAAAACTAACCGTTTGAACTTCTAGTAAGATTCTAACTCTAATTCGTTCTCCTTTGTCCGGACGTGCATATTCCTTTATCTGTTTAACTACTCTAGTTGTATCCGCGATCAGCGTATCTCCAATTTCTACTATTCTTCTAAGTGCAAAAAGGTCGTCAGGCTCTTCTGGCACAATCATCTGGGCTTTGCCCGATGAACTTTTAACCTCATTAATGATCATGGAATTTTTCCAGCGGTTCCTAATAATTTATCAAATATTCAACCAATTACCATTCTTCTACTATGCTGATCGAAAAAAATTACATATATCATTTACGTAATTCCGGACCTGTTGTTTCAACCTCTCCATTTGAATGATCAGAAGGATTCTTATTCTCAACTCCCTTCATTTGAAACGACTTTAGATATTCTTGTACCCAATCCTGAGTAATAACCCCGGATTCAACGAGATTCACCAAGGCATTTGGAGAAGCGTCCCCATTGACTTTTCCTGATTTTCTCCTAGTTTGCCTCCATCTTAATTGGGTATTACCACTTTTTGATGAATAAATAATGCCAAGAATTTCCTTCGCGTTGACGAATGTTATCTCCCTTACCTTCTTTAGGGTTACTTTGTCTGCTGCTTCTATGTATATTGCTCCAGGTCCTTCTTCTCGCTCGGGAAATACCTCGAAATCTTGAAAGTAAGATTCGGGTATAAATGACCTGCAAGTACTGAATATTATAAACTTTCTAAAGCTCTCAAGGGAACAAGTTGCTTCAATTCGAACCATTTTAGTTATTCAGGGTAGTGCGCCATTTATCAAGTTTCTGACAACAAATTTATCCACTCATTTAATGTGAGCTTATCCGTGACCAAGTCAAATAGATGTGAAGAAATAATTACGTTTAGCTAAGTTGACAGCCACCAATTTTTTTGACCTGGATATAATTGAGGTAGTCGTAGGACAAACTCCAAACTCAAGATCTACTTCATTATTTGTCAGTAGGGCTAGTCTCGTCATCGTTTGTCCAGTAGTTTCGTTTAACGATGCGAAATAAAAACCACATTAGTGCCATAAGGGCTTCATGGACCAAACTGAATGAATGAAAGTATTTTTCGTTTGCTGTTTGACAGCCTTTTTTGAATAATATGTAGCGCTATTGGCGAACTCTGGTAGCCGATACGGCATCACGCCATAAATACTGAAAATACTCCTTTGCAAACCTAGCCAGGCCTATATGATCTGCCCATATTGCAACTGGTTCAGAGTTGCCCAGTTTGCTCTTTGCGTCCCCTAGTAAAATCATAACTTGGCTTGTATCGCCTATAACGCCCCCGCCAAACATACTATCTTTGATTTTAACATCTGCAACGCGAGAAATTGCACGCAAAATATCTGAGTTTGTCCTTCCTGACACCAAGACGGTAATCTTGACTCCCTTTTCGAATAACAGTCTTAAGGCTGGCTGAACCGTTTTAGCAATATCTTCAGAAATCTCAGGAAGTGCTATTAAAAGCTCCTTCTGACAAGTTTCTATTATTTCCATTACCTTGGTAGCTATGTTATACAAACCTCTAACAACCCAAATTTCAGGCCTTTCTTTAATACCTGTTTTTTCATATAATGGTGTAAGTTCCGCTACAACAAGGTTTTCACTTGCTTTTAATCTATTCTCTATCAGCATTTTAGTCGTCTCAATAGCTGTATAAGGTGATTTTGGGAAGAATTCTTGGGGTCTAGAGCTATTTGATTCGATCCATCCTTTTTCCTCAAGCGAATTCAAAACGTAATAGATTTTTGAAAATGGAACAGCAGATTTTTTGCTTAATTCCGATGCAGTCATGGACCCTAATTCCAGAAGACAGACATAGGACTTTATCTCATAACCTGTCAAGCCTAAATCTTCCATAGCTTTTCTAGATTTATCGCTCAGGTCCAAGATCGTAAACTGGCTAATAGTCGATAATATACTTATTCATGTCATACCATGGGGGGGTTTCTTATTCGATAATTAAAAATCAACCTATTCACCTTATTATTTATGACATTATACTTATATAGTAAATTGTTAAACTTTTGACTAAATTAAGGTAGTATCATATGGAATTAATACAAATTTCAAACATGACGAATAGTACTAAACCCAGTGCAGCAAGACGAACTATCAGATTTACCCAGAGTATATGTCCGGACTGTAATATGATCTTGGACGCTGAAGTTTTTGAAAGAGACGATAAGGTGTTCATGACGAAGACGTGTCCTACTCATGGTGAATGTGAAGAACTATACTTTGGTTCGTACAAAATGTATAATAAATTCAGTACTTACTGGATGGATGGAAAAGGTGCTCATGCACCAAACGTTATGGTTGACAAGTGCGCTTGTCCAACAAATTGTGGACTTTGTACTAATCATTTGTCACATTCTGGACTCGCTAATATCATTATAACGAATAGGTGTGATTTGACATGCTGGTATTGTTTCTTCTATGTTAAGAAGGGATTAGAAGGAGCGTATCTCTACGAACCAGACCATGAACAGGTTAGAGCAATGATGAAAACATTGAAAGCACAGAAACCGATTTCAGGGAATTCTATACAAATCACAGGTGGAGAACCTATGCTTAGAGATGATATTTACGACCTTATTCGTATTATGAAGGAAGAAGGTGTGGATCATGTCCAACTTAATACTAACGGTATAAAATTGGCCTTGTCACCTGAAACAATGCGCCAAGTGAGAGAGGCCGGAGTGAACAATCTATACCTTTCTTTTGACGGAGTAACACCTAGGACGAACCCAAAGAATCATTGGGAAGTACCTTACGCTTTAGAATCTGCCAGAAAATGTGGAATGACAGTAGTTTTTGTCCCAACTGTAATAAAGTCAATTAACGATCATGAGTTAGGTGGCATCATTCGAAACGCACAGAAAAACTTGGACGTTGTTCATGCAGTCAATTTTCAGCCAGTTTCATTGACAGGAAGGATGACTAAAAGGGAGCGAGAGAAATATAGAATAACTATTCCCGATTGTATAGAAAGGATTGAAGAACAAACCAATGGCGAAATTTCTACTGATGCTTGGTTCCCAGTACCATCTTGTATGCCCATGACTAACGTCATAGAAGCATTTAGCAAGAAGCCAAAATACGAACTCTCTATTCACTTTGCTTGTGGTGCAGGTACCTACGTGTTTGAAGATGTCGAAACAAAGAAGCTTGTTCCCCTCACGTCTTTCGTAGATCTAAAGGGAGTCTTAGAGTTCTTTGAGGAAAAGACTGACGAGATTAGGTCGGGCACAAACCGGTATTGGGCCGTATTAGAAGTAGTTAGAAAGCTAAATCAATTTGTTGACAGAGAAAAGCAGCCTCACGGTCTGAATTTGGCCAAGATGTTTTCCAGTATATTACTTAAACAAAGCTTTGATTCTGTCGGATCGTGGCATGTTAGGTCTTTGTTTCTGGGGATGATGCATTTTCAAGATAAGTACAATGAAGATCTGGAACGATTACAGAGGTGTGACATACATTATCTAACCCCTGACCTGAGGATCATTCCATTCTGTGCGTTCAATGTTATTCCAGAATGGTACAGGGATAGGATTCAAAAGAAGTACAGCATTCCAGTCGAAGAATGGGAAAAGGCTCATGGTCAAACCCTCGAAGCTGGCCTGTATAGGGGGCTTATGAGAAAAGGAAAACCTGCGGCGGAAATGGGATGCGCAATGTCGGAAATGCACAAGGCTGCTTCTGAAGCTGAAGCTGGAGATCACCGAGCGGTTGACCTCAGGAACGGAATGGCTGGAGCATAATTCGAGCAGATATTATTGATACCAAGGCAACCGTTGGACAGCTAAGCATAGACTCTTCCTCTAGTAATCGTACGAATATTAGCGGTGTCATCTTTGGCCAGCCTACATTCTCTTGAAAGTTTTTGTTCATACGATTTTCATTAATTTGTTGTTTTGTTCTCAGGTTAGTTACGTTCCCCTAAAAGTTATCTCCGAAAACCTAGTCAGAGTCTTTTAGACGTTTCAGGTATCTTGACAAGATTTAATTGATTGTGGGTTGGCCATTCATCCATGTCAAATATGAAGTATATCCAGCTGGATACAGAGGGTAACATTGCGATTGTGCGAATTAATAGACCCGAAGCACTTAATGCAATGAATTCTGACGTAATTTCCGAACTGTCGCAAGCCATAGATTTTGTGGGCACGGACGGAGCTGTAAAGGTGGTGATCATAACCGGCGCTGGAGAAAGGTCATTTTGTGCCGGTGCAGATATTTCGTACATGGTTGATATAGATCCGATCACTGCCGAGAAGTACGCTTCCTCAGCTCAAGCCGTTCTCACTAAAATAGAAAAATTGGAGAAGCCCGTCATCGCGGCTGTAAATGGCTTTGCGCTGGGCGGAGGTTGTGAATTGGCTATGGTCTGCGATATGAGAATAGCCTCAAGTAATGCTAAGCTGGGCCAACCAGAAGTGACTATAGGGATACCTCCTGGATGGGGCGGAACCCAAAGGTTGACTAGACTCGTTGGTCCAGCAAAGGCTAAGGAACTCGTATTTACAGGAAAGATGATTTCAGCGGACGAAGCCTATCTGATTGGGCTGATTAACAGAGTAGTAAGTTTGAGCCCTGAAGATATATCTACTGCTGAAAAATCTGGTGGAGAATCTGACATGCCTAATGAAAAAGAAAAGGCAAAAGCCCTTGCAAAGATACTAAACAATAAGTTGATGGTCGAGTGTACCTCGTTGGCCAAGGAAATTAGCAAGAATAGTTCGACTGCAGTAAAGGTAAGTAAAGTATTGATTAATAGAGGCATGGATACAGATCTTGATACGGGCCTCCGCCTTGAGATATACGGATGGGCATTGTGTTTCGCCCATGAAGATAGACAGAAAATGATGAGCGCTTTCTTAGACAAATCAAAGAAAAAAGAGGGATAATAAAAAAGTCTATCGTCCGTTTTTCTGATAGATAGGCAGTAAATGCCTAACGTCGATGAGAATCAGGAGATCCAAAGTTGCAGAAATAATGTACGAACGGCAAATAGTAATCGCACATCAGGCAGCTTGTGAAATAATTCTTGCACCCAGACTAGGTCTACATAGGTAGGTTTTTCCACCAATTCCTGAATCCGAGAATCCCCTTATCATTGCATCTGCAATTTTTATTCTAGATTTATCATCTGATTTACATATTGAAATTATTGAGGGACCGGCTCCACTAATTGTAACGGCAAGGGCACCTTCACTCAAAGCATATTCTTTTACTCTGTCAAATCCCCTTACCAAACCCTTCCTCGCCGGTTCAACGATGACATCATCTATTCCTTCTGCAATGAGTCTCACATCTTTAAGCAAGAATCCGCTCACAACAAAACTTGCACCGGCTACATTGTGTGTTACACTCTTTAGAGGAACAGACTTTGGTAACACACTTCGCGCAATTTCAGTTTTCCTTTCTGGGACAGGCCGGTCAGGGACAGCTAGCACGAAAGCAAGATCGACTGGAGCCTCAATTCTAATGAATTCCAGGTGGGGGACAGACTTGATGATAACGAATCCACCCAGTAACGACGCGGCCACATTATCGTAATGTTTAGTCCCAGCACTAGCTATTTCGCCCTCTGCTGCAAACTCTATAAGTTTCTTCTCACTGTAGCCAGTATTAAAAAGATGATTAATTGCAACAACGGCCGCGACTGCGGAAGCTGCGCTGCTTCCCAATCCATATCCTGGAGGTATTGCTTTGAAGACAGAAAGTTCTATATCGTTTTTGATTCCTGTTTCAGAACACATCTTGCTTACAGCCAAGCCTGCTGAATTAGAGTCCACTTCAGTAGGAATTTTTAGATTGAAATTTGGATTGGAAACGCTTATGCTAATCCTTCCAGTGGTCTTTTCATATTTTCGTGCTATCACTTTATCATAAAACAGGTCTAAGGCAAGCCCAAAGACATCAAAGCCTGGGCCCAAATTTGCTGTTGAAGACGGGGCGACTGCCTCACAATATGCGATATTCTCGGACTTTTTGTTGGTATCAGTCATACATTTGTTCTCCCCGGGTAAATATTCTAGAAAGGGCTCCCGTCAGGTTCACCATGCCATCCATGGTCATATTTGAATAAAGTATTGGGCTATGAATCACACCAGTTCTGTACATAGCGTGCAAGATATCCTTGATTATTATTTTATAGTCAGCCGTACTTCGCTCATATTGGAGGTCAGAATCGATAGCTTCTTCTAGCGTTACTCTTGATGAGGACCACTTTAGTATGCTGGGGATCTTCTGAATTATAAGATCCTTTTTTGTTACGACGTCTACCTGAGATATTTTTAACCTCATTCTAACAGACGCTGCGAGAAGTCCGACAGATACATAGTTCAATGGATTGGATATTAGAGCGCCATCTAGTGTGAAAATATTTGCCTTGTTATCACTTTTGAAATTAGATACAAAATACGGACCGCTATTCCTATAAACAAATAATTCCATCTGACCTGCAGTGTCTACAATGACATAGTCTGGATTCAACATGTCCGCCTCTCTTTGCAAATCATCCATCTTGGTGGCAGCAAGGTCAGCAGCCATGATGAGCGAACCATTAGGCCCCAGCCCATAATCAGACATCAACTGTTGAATACTGACATAATTTCTAATATCTATGTCTGGAGTATATGGTAAGTCAATTACGCCTGGATCCAAATTTAAAGTAATTGCGAAAGCCTTGTTATCGTTATACCATTGCACAATTTTAGAAGTGAGTAACGATTTGCCAGCGCCTGCAGTTCCTGTTATAAAAATCGTATCCAAAACTGTTCAAATTCAATAAACATCGTGATTATATTTAGTTTCTATTAATTATTATATGCCAGTAGAGTATGAAAGTATTGACACATTTTTGAATTGGAGAATAGTAGCAGTTATTGCGAGCCTAGTTCCTTTTCTGCTATTATTCGCATTCACGCCAGTTTCGCCAAAGGATTTATTTTCGGTAGGAATAATCCCATTTGTCATGTCTGTAGGCGCAGTCATGGTTAGAGTTCTTCTTCAGGCATACCGATTTCGATACTTTATAAAGCACTTCATCGGCCCTCATCTGAGTTCCACTGGGAAAATAATGGTGGCACGTCTTGCTGGTGAATTTGTCACTCAAACTACCCCCTCCTATGTTGGAGGAGAAATAGTACGAATCGCATGGCTCACAAAAAATGGTGTTCCAGCCGGGCAAGCCGCTTGGGTTGCAACTACGGAGATCATATCAGATGTTTTTGTCGGTAGCACCTTGGCATTTATCGCAGGCGGCCTTGCCTTATTTCATGGCGGTACGTTCATAGGGACAATTGTTATTCTTGTGGCTATCCCCACGTTTACCTTTTGGCTCTTGGTGGTAATTCTTTCCGCTAAAAGGAACATACAGTTACCTATATTTGCTCTTAAATTGCTGCAGAAGTTCCTTTCTACAGAGAGATCTCTGCATCTTGTAGATACAACGAATACAGCACTTACAGATTTATGCAAGATGAGCAGGGAACATTTCAATTCGAGAGAGTCGGTGAGGGTTTTTGCTATTGGGATTGCAATGACCTTTGTTGCATTCCTATTTCAAGGTGTCTCATTCTTGGTGCTCGCTAATGCAGTTCATGAAAAGGTTGGACTGCTCGAATCATTCATGGCAACGTCTGCATCAACTGCTCTCTCTACCCTTCCTATTACTATAGGTGGCTCTGGTCTAGCAGAACTAGGGATATGGGCCTATATATCAAACCTTAACGGGATACCTCATATTGCAGACATTCTAAAGGATTCGCAGCTCTCTGTAATTATCGCATGGAGAATCGCAACATATCATATTCCTCTGGTAATAATGTGGATATCTCTAATGAAAATAACTCTAGGTAAAAAATCAATAGCAGTAAAGTTGAGCGGGACCTCCAAGGGGACGACAGAAAGTAAGGATGAATCCAATCTCAAAAGCAGTAATGAAAATGACTTATACGGCCAGAAGAAGAATTCAAATTTAGGTATAGGCTCTACTAACAGTAACATTAACAGTAATAAACCAGGTCACTCTGGCTCTTCTTCCTCACCAGATAGTTCAAGCTCTTCCTCCTCGACATTTTCTACACCTGCAGGTCCTTCACTTAAAAGTGGCAATGATTCTGATTCTGAATCAGAAGAACAAGTCGAATAAGAAAAAAAATGAACAAAGAAACCAACAGTCAAGATCTCCAAGACCTACGTCAAAGAAAACGAATTCGATACCAAGATAAAGTAATTGTAATTACAGGTGCATCAAAAGGAATAGGAAGACAAGTTGCAGTTGACTTTTCTAAGAATGGAGTGAAAGGTTTGGCTATTGTTGCTAGAAATAGAGATCAATTAAATGGATTGGCTTTAAAGATTCAAGATCGATGTGAGTGTTTAGTATGTCCATGTGATGTTTCTGATAAGTCTGCAGTACTGGCCATGGCAAGAAACGTTTTGAATAAATTCGGCAAAATCGACATACTAGTAAACAATGCAGGTTTTGGAATTCTCGGAAAGGTCGTGACTCAAACAATCGAAGAAATTGAATCCGTAACAGCAACTAATTATTTGGGAATGGTCTATTGCACGAAGGCTTTTCTTAATTCAATGATCGAAAGAAAAAGTGGTCATATAGTAAACGTGGCATCACTGGCAGCAAGTTTTGGAATTCCTGGATTAGCTTCCTATTGTGGGTCAAAATTTGCTATGCTCGGTTTTTCAGAATCATTATCACATGAACTACGTGGAACTGGGGTTGGCATAACAGTTGTGAGTCCAATTGGAGTCAAAACAAATTTTTTCGATCATCCTTCCTTTCAGCAAAGAAAGAAATGGTCCATGAAATATTCAATGGATGTCAGTACAGTGTCAAAGGCTGTGATCCGAGCATCCACCTCTTCTAGATTTGAAATAGTTGTACCATTCTTCATGCGCGGCGCTATATGGTTAAAACATACCATTCCATACGTTGTTAATCCCATAGTCGGAAGCTCATTTGCAAAGGTAATGCAATTAGATAACAATACTCCAAAAAATAATTGAATGAAATTGTAAAAGTGATTAAATCAAAAAGTGTAGATCAAGTTTCTTATTATGCCAAATTGAAAATACAAAATAGGATGCTCTTTCCCTACTAAAGAGAAGTCTATTCTACATCTTCCTCTTCTCGCCCTTGTTCATCTGCTAAGGTAGAAGACGACATAGGGAGATCGGATTATACGTCCATTATTTGAAGCTCTTTCAATTCAAATCTGTATATTGCATCCATGTCTAGGTCATACTTTGTCTTGAGAAGTTCAATTAATTTTTGACTTAGATCGCCTTTGAAAACCTTTATTTTGAACTCGTATACAAATCCTTTCAGAAAATCAGTAATTTTCATATTCTTCGGCACGTCCAATCCTTCCACTATTGTTCTACCATCTGGAAGTGATTCATAGATCTGGATATCCACCTTGTAATCATTTTCATAAATATCTAGAAAGTAACCGGACCGAATTATGACCTCCGGATCCCCAAAGCTTACTGATTTTATTTCAGCTTCAGCCCATTCAGGCAGAGGTTCTTCCGCTGATGTCTTAGTTTTGCTTCCTCGGTCGGAAACTTCACTCTTGGCTCTTGGCATTTTAATCCTTAATAATAGCTAACTAAGTTCGTTACATAAAAAACCTTCTAGATAAAATCCTTAATGATCTAGGTCAGTATCAGTTGATAACGAGAAAATAAATTTTTATTAACAAAATATAATTAAATTAGCCTAATTAAACTGCCTAAGGTTCTGTCCACAGCATACTATAGACTCTAATAGATGGATTAAATGGAGGCTTAAAGTCCTCATTTTAACAATGATCTAGAAAAATTGTATGATTAGCTGCCAAGTATTATCTGGGAACTTCAGAAAATTGGTCGGGTATTACTGCTAAGTTTTCCAGATTGGTTACGGTATTCACGCAAGCAAAAAGATTACTATCAAAACTCTTGATACTATGGCCACTGTTCTCGTTCCCCAAATCACAAGTATTGGTTGTCCAAGATTTCTGGTCAATATCGTCGCTGTTGCAATTATTATCACTATCATTTCTGCATTTTTCTGCAAAGGCAATAGAGCTTGAAATCATGCTGATGCTTGTTAGTGAACCAGCGGCTAAGATAACAAACAAGATTACATTGGCCATCCTACTATGATAATCCATTTTATATCCAAATTCCATAATCGATATGATATATTTACGATGCCATACAGTCCATTATAATAAACAAAACTATGTTAATACGTTGATCAAGTCCAGAATTGAATTTATTAAATTTGTTTTAGAAAATGATACTATAAAAGATATAAGGAGTTCTAATTATGATTAGAGATTGTAATTTTCAATTTTTTTTGAATTATTCTTTTATTTGACGATGAACTAATATCTTTATTGCATAGTATCTCTTCGCTTTGCTTTATCTAGACTTCACTTAAATAATATATTAATGGTCGACTTTTGCTTTTGATCAATTTCCTTGAATAGAAAAATATAAAATTTAAACTGGAGGAATGATGATAAGAAAAACTAGGGAGAAAAATAGTAACTATTGTATCTTCCAGGATTTGAAAAGAATGCTAGTACCGACAACTGGTTACGAACCTCATCCGGACCTGACCCATACAAACTGAGATAACAAAGTAACTATTGATGATCTGTTCCTTTGAAAAGTATAGAATAGATGAAGCGGCAACGGCGGCACAGCTAACGGCGGCACAGCTAAGTGCGGCACAGCTAAGTGCGGCACAGCTAACGGCGGCTCCGGCGGTGATGGCGGCGACCCATTCGGTACTGGCGGCAACGGCGGCAAGGGTGGTCCAGGATGCGACTCTGACGGCGGCACAGGAGGTAATGGTCAAGGCGGAGATGGAGGCCCAGCGCAGGGCGGTCCAGGCGGTGATGGTGATATTTCAATAGGTGGAGACAGTGGTTCACCGGGCCCGGCTAACGGCAGCAACGGAGGCGCAGGAGCTACTGGAAACGGCGGTGATGCATTGGGTGGAAACAGCGCTGCTGGCGGTCCAGGAGGCAATGCCATAGGGGGGAGACGCAGGTAACGGCGACAACTCTGACGGAGGCAACGGGCTAAACTGCGGAAGTGCTTGTGTAGACCCTGGAAGTTGTTGACCAAGCACGCTGTAGTTGAATGATTGACTGACTGTCTAGCTTGGTGCCTGACTAGTTTGGTTGACTAGTTCACTGGTTGGCAGGGGTAAAAAAGCAAAACGCAAGTAGCAATACGCAAAAAAGAAGAAAGCGACACAAACTTCTTATTTCTTCTTCTACTTTTTTAAGAAATTCTTTTCATTTTTTTTCTTCTTGTTCTTCCTTGTGCGCACAAAACGCAGACAGTCGATGTTTTTGAAATAAGAATATTGTATTATTGTATCCACGAGATCACGTCTTACGTAGAAAAAATACAATTCTATGAGTAGGATCTAAAAATTGGTTTGATTTTGATTCATATCAATGTCAAGCTTCTGTTTTACAACAAGAAGCTTCAAATCCAAGACTGATTCTCTACTCTTCGCGCGAGTACATGAAATTAATACGCTCAAATGTTAATTCTATCGCTAAGGCTGAGATCGTACTGCTTGGTCTCCCCGACGAGTCCAAGTCCCATGCAAAGCGCAAAGGTGCAAGTAAAGGACCAGACGCCATTCGTTCCGCATCAAATGAATTTGAATATTTTGAAAGAGATGGCAAGCTAATACCAATCAGTCCAATGGCAGGGGAACTTGAGAGTAAAAAGATCTTTGATTTTGGCAACATAGATAGAAATGACCTTTATCGACTCGTGTTCGATATAGTATCAGCGGGCAAAATACCAATAATTCTTGGTGGCGATCACTCTTTAACAACCCTTTCGTTAAATGCTGCAACAGACGCCCTGGATGGTAAGCTGAGCCTTTTGTATTTCGATGCACACCCAGATTTCGTTACTAGTACAACAGATTATTATGGCTCAGTTCTCTCTGATTCAATTGACTGCATTGATTTTCATTCCAGTTCGCTAATAGGAACACGTGGGGCAGAACCTGAAGAATTAGTAAATATCAAAGCAAATAACCTTGAAATTATAACACCACTAGATATACTGGGGTCTGGTGTCGGTGCAATCTCAGAGCGCATCATTTCAAAATGTAGTCATAATGATACTGTCTACATCTCCATTGACTTGGATTGTATTGACCCAGGAATTGCGCCAGGTGTCTCAGTGCCTACGCCCGGAGGAATAACTCCCCTAGAACTCATTTTCCTAGTCAAACAAGTATGTGAGAAGTGCAACGTAGTTGGGTTAGATATTGTAGAATTAACTCCTGGCTTCGATTTGAATAACAATACTGCAAATATTGCAGCGCGTACTTTGATGGAGTCCATTGCCTCATTGAAGATCAGAAAGTGAATTAGATATAGCCGGTCTTTGGGAACTCACTTCGCCTCTCAATCGAGAGTATGTC
>DASWDL010000062.1:0-10674 GCA_036395315.1 Nitrososphaeraceae archaeon | reverse complement strand
AATCGTTTAGTGTTTTATTATGCATATTATTCCTAGACCCTTTTTGTGAAGTCATGACGCTAATGGGGGTAGAGATTTTAAGTCTTTAACGTTCTGTTCCTTAGGTACACCAATGCTCACAGGCGGGCCCGGATGCATCAGCCCCGATTTTCAACTACTTTATGTTAAAGAATGTGGGAAGGCAGGTGTCCTCTAATAATAATAACTTCTGAAGGTCTGCAAGAACTAAGGTCGAAACGAGCCCACTCCAAACCTAATTAAAAGAAAGATAGAATAAACCAAATGCCAAATTGTTTATCTCTGGAACCTGAGGGGAGACGAAAATTATTGTTAGATGGATTGAAGACTTCTACGAAAGAGGTTCTGGATAAAATACAAATTACCAAATCAGTCCTCCTAAATCCTGCGTATGACTTACATAAGATAATCGATAACGAATTGGATTTTTTCTTGGGTGCTGTCTTTGCACAGATAATAGACAGATACACAATATTTTGCTTAAACAAAAAAATTAAACTAACTCCGGGAGAAAGGTCAAAAATTAATCGGACATTGTTTTCCAAGGCAGATGAAATAAAGAAGGTAATTGGAAAAAGATTAGGACAAAATCCCTAAGCTACGACAACATCTCTTAAATTAATTCGAACGTGGTATTTTAAACAATTAGTCTAGTGAGCTCGAACCAAGGAACGATAGGCCTATCCTCCAAAGCCTCTCTTCTACTTGCAGAATATGCAGCCTTGTAGTCCATTCAAAAGATATGGGGGTTTAATCAGGCTAGTCTAAGATAAATGACGATTTCTAGCTTTAATAAGAGCCAGATGTACCCAGAAAGTTATATTTCGCATAGCTAAATGGATTAAAGTGAATAAAATAAGACAGGTTTATTCGGTTGATTTCAAGTTTCATTTACTTTTATGGAAATCATCATATTTCTTCCGCAGTTGCGGGTAACCAGACAAATCTATCGGGAGTTCAAGTAAATTCAACCGATACTGCTGGGAACAGGATGGCTACAAAAGGCCCTATCATGCAAGCTCGCTAACTATCTGGGATACTTGCCTAAGCTAACTATCTACCGAATCCAGATGCGTACTAATTTCAACATTTATCGTGGTGTCCCTCAACCCACTTATCTATCAGAATTATGCGCTATATTATATACGGCGTTACTGTATATTACCTTAGAATGGAACAAAATAGTTATACTATGCGGGAATGGCATGTTAAACACATGGAAAAAACTCTTCTTAAATTTGTGACAGGTCTAGCAGAAGATGCATCGCGGTGGGAAAAAAGAATGAACAACAAGTATGGTAGGATTAGTAGAGTTTGTAAAAGAATTGAATATGACATAAAGCATGGTGTTACGAATACTCAGGTTTGTTCATTTTTGCAACTCCTAGGGACAGGGTCATCTTTCTCTGAAGTTAGGACTCACAATGGCTCTATTGAGAGACTGAACGAAATACAAGCATATTTCAAGGAACCAGATTCAGAGTCCAAATGTCGCCACTATACTGATATGCGGACCCAGAGGAATCTTAAGCTCTTAGTCGACACGCAGCGACTGACCTAGAGTTGTCAGACAAGAGGAATAATGATAAATATCTCCCCTTTAGGAAGATAATATAATCTATCAGCAGTGTTTCAACATCCCTTGAGCTCGTGCCAGCTAACTTTTCGAAATCAATATTGTAGTGATGCAAAAACCGCACTAACCCATACCGATAATTTCTTTTTGTAAATTCTGATTTAAACTATTAATGAAGTTAAAGTATGGCTTACTGTCTGTTCCAAATATTTGCGTCCCAGTTTGCGACAATACTTTACGTAGGTTAAAGTCAGTATAATAGGTTGTATAAGCAATGTATAAATGTAGTTATGAGAGGAGTTTACCGATATGGGTGTTTACTTCACACCTCAAGACGTAAATAGAATTATTCCCGAAATCCAGAGTCAGTTTTCTCAAATAATAGTACAAAGAAATAAAGTAATCTCAATACAAGAAGACTTGCAAGAAATTATGAACCAAGGCTTAGGGTTTGAGGCTTTTGTATCAAAGAAACAAGAATTGAACAAGGCGGTATCCCATCTTTACAAAAAAATCGAAGAATTTGAGGAGCAGGGCATAATGATTAAAAGCGTAGATGACGGCTTGGTTGATTTCCCTTCGTTACGATTCGAGGAAGAGGTCTGGTTATGCTGGAAGTATGGTGAACCTGAAATAAAATTCTGGCATGGTAGGGACGAGGGATTCATAGGAAGAAAGCCACTTGCAAGTGCTAGCGTTATAGAACCATAGGAATTTTGTATTCCTAATTCTTCACCTAAATATGATAGTCTAGCTACCTGATAATAATAAATCAATAATTATTAGAGCGAAACTGTTAAGTTTTAAGTTGCAAAATACATGAGCATTTACTTCGCAGCTTAAATATATGATGCATTTTTAGAGGTATGTGGAATCGAAATTACTATTCTCAAACCAGTTAAATTTTCATTTAGTTTATGAATATGGGTACTCGTTATGCGATAATAACGGTAGTCAAATTCAATGAATCCGTATTTGAGGATTCGAAGTATCATTGAATTATATTTTTAAACTTAAAAAGCTGCATACTGGAAAAAATCCCTTTAATTTGTTTAAGAAAATATATAGAATATTCGATAGGGTTTTCATTTTTGAATCACTAACAGGCCCACGCGAGTTATCTGAGTATTCTATAATCGGATTCGATCCAGATATGATAGTGAAATGTGATAATTCAAGATTCCGAGTTACCAATAGCGAAGGCTTATTGATCCAGGAATCTGATGTTCATGATCCGATAGCCCAGTTAAGACAAATAATGCCAAGAGTTACTACCGATAAATACCGTTTTACCGGGGGAGCAGTAGGATATGTTAGTTACGATGCAATTAGGTATTGGGAACATTTGCCGCAACTCAGGAAAAGGTCCCAGGATCAATTTCCACTATTCGACTTCGGAATCTATCAGGATGGATTATTGCATGATCGGAAGAATCGGGAGACTTTTTATTTCCACATTGGAAAAAAATCTAGATTTGACGAGATAGAAAAAGTCGTTAACTCAAAGGAACTTTTAGGAAACGAGTTAGTCTCATTTTCCCCGCCAGCCAGTGAGATGAACGAAAATGAATTCATTAGTAAAGTTGAGAGGGCAAGAGAGCAAATCTATCAAGGTGATATATTTCAAGTCGTTATATCCAGGAAATTTAATTTTAGACTACATGGGGATCCGCTCGCCATGTACGAAAGGCTGAGGAATCTCAATCCCTCGCCATACATGTATTTCATGAAGCAGAAAAATAACTATATCATCGGTTCCAGTCCAGAAATGCTTCTGCGCAGTTATTCCAAAAATGTTGAAACGTATCCTATAGCAGGAACAAGGCCTATAACAAGAAATGAAAAACTAAATAGAAGTTTAAGTAAGGATTTGCTATCGGACGAAAAAGAAATCTCTGAACATACTATGCTGGTTGATCTAGCTCGTAATGACCTGGGAAAAATTTGCACATACGGTTCTATAAAAACAGAAAAACTGATGACTATAAAGAGATTTAGCCATGTTCAGCATATAGTTTCACATGTAAAGGGCACGCTTGGAAATAACAATGATTGCTTTGACGCCTTCAAAGCTCTTTTTCCAGCTGGGACTGTTACCGGTGCCCCCAAGGTTCGAGCTATGGAAATAATAGATGAATTAGAGCCAACTCTACGGGGTCCTTACTCAGGAGCCCTAGGATATTTTTCCTTTAACAAAGCATGTGATTTTGCTATTACCATTAGGTCTCTATTTATCAATAACAACAACGCATTTGTTCAAGCTGGCGCAGGTATTGTAATGGACTCGATACCACAAAAAGAATGGGAAGAGACTAAACATAAGGCCGAAGTCATATTTTCTGCATTGAAACTAGCAAGTAAGAGTAATTAGACTTTTATGGAAAACCTAGTTTGGATAAGGGTTTTCCGAATTTGGAATATGACTATTTATTAATTTTTAGAGTATTGATATCGCCTAAGGTCCCTATCATATTTATCTTTAAAATACCATCATACTACCTTAAGTTTATCTGAATCGAAAGAATGCGAACTATACCAGTTATAAAAGAAGTAGTCATGGGACCATTCATGGAAAATATTCGCATCTGGATAATAGTTACCAAAGAACATTTCATTCATGTCAGTTTCACCTCCGGTAGACGGAAACATCACTATTGATTCTCTTTCATTCAATACTACTGCAACAGTGATCTTTTTGTTCATTTTCCTTTCGATTAGACCCTTCTTCAACAAATCATCATAACTGATATCTCTCAGTAATTTCATTCCCGCCTTCGGCACTTGTGCATTTTCCGGCAAAATGTACTTGAACTTGATTCCATGTTCCCTGATCATCGGGATAACTGTTTCGATTAGATCATGGGTAACTTGTGGCAACATGCCATAGATATATTCGCGAGATTGTCTGTACATCTGTTTTAAGCGTTCAACTACCGCTACCCAACCCTCGATTAGCTCGCCACTGTTCAATGCACCAATTCTTTGAATAAATTTCATAGGCATGTCACCTAAGGTATGCTTCGAGAAGTAGACCTTATTTTTTGATAAGAAATCTATTGATGGGATCTGCCTAATTATAGTATTCCCAAAAGTTGTCAAACAGAAAACACCGGTTGATTTCTTTTCTATCAAACCTGCTTCCATAAGTCTATTTAAATTTCGGTGAACTTCCTGCATCGTAACTGCTAGTTGTTTTGAAAGGCCTGCCAAGTTCATTTCTTGCCTATGGAGAGAATGGATTATTTCTAATCGTTGGGAGTTGGACAATTCAATAAATACTTGTTCAGCATCCTCAAATGTTGATTCCAAATTCGTCACTGTCATTAAATCAAGATCTCGTTTATAAGTTAGATGCGACTCTAATTTTCCATTCTCTAATAAAAATATCTTTTTCTGACATTCTATTCGGAATGTCTATTAGATACTAAATTTTCAATAGTCGTCTATATGAGTAGTTATGCTAATGCCGGTGTTGATCTGATGGAGATAAAGCGGGTCCATTCAAAAATAGGGCGCATAATATCTCGAACTTATACCACCGATGCAATTTGTAAGATATTATCTGGGTTTGGTCACTATGCAGGATTACTCGAATTCGGCTCAAAGGTTTTGGCTCTTCATTCAGATGGAGTCGGCACAAAAATTCTAATAGCATGCATGATGAAAAAATACGACTCTGTCGGAATCGATTGTGTTGCGATGAATGTCAATGACATAATTTGTGTTGGTGCCATGCCTATAGGATTTGTAGATTACATAGCATTGGGCATGCCTAACGGTCGACTAGCTGGTGAAATATTTAGAGGTCTTTCGATGGGGGCGATGGCTTGTGACATGCCTATCATAGGTGGAGAAACGGCAATAGTACCTGATTTGTTGCACGAAGGTGACCTGACCGCGTTCGATTTGGTAGGGACTGTGCTGGGTATGGCAGGAAAAAAATCATTAATACTAGGCGATAAAATTAAAGAAGATGACGTAATTCTAGGAATAGAAAGTAACGGACTTCATTCTAATGGGTACAGTCTGGCAAGAAAAGTGCTGTTTCCTAAATACAAATTGGAGGATTCCCCCCAATTTGTCAATGGTTCAATAGGCCGGGAACTACTTCGACCAACTAGAATTTATCTAAAGCCCATAAAGGAATTGCTTAGTACCGAAGGCAAAAGGATTCATGGTTTTGCTCATATCACTGGCGGATCTTTTACTAAGCTCTCTAGACTAAATATGAGAGTCAATTACAAATTGGATAATCTACCCGCGCCAAAAGGCATATTCAAACAAATAAAAGAAGATGGTAAGATAAGTGGAGCTGAGATGTACCGCACATTTAACATGGGAATTGGATTCTGCATAATATTGCCAAAAACCTCAGTAAAAACCGCGATGACAATTTTTGAGGAACATAAAATGCCGTGTACCGAAATTGGCACAATTGCAAAAGGATCAGGAAAAGTTGCAGCGCTTATAGAAGGTAACCTTAAACCCATTAACCTTACTACTAGCCATTAGAATGGCTAATCCGAAATTACTAATTACGTCATAATTCTCCCCGAAATAGACCCTTCTTTAATAGCATAATTGATTCATTGCACTTGCTGATCGAGCTGTTAGGTGGTAATTCCAGAACCTATAAGGCGCCATCTATCTCCAATTCTCCTGCTTATTGCGACTCGACTCTTTTCTAGCATGCAGACTGGTCTTTTTAACTTTAGTTCTGCTCTATTATTTTTTGTATGCAAAATAGTCCCAAGAGTTGCTGCCGTACCAATATTTAATCTTAGAGATTCCTTGGTTTTTATGGGTTCAACCTTTATCATTTCATGAGTACCGACGGCGGTATCAAAAAGGTTGTACTCCACAGTGATATCGTCAATATCTGCAGGAAGCTTAGCAGGGAGACCAACTACAGAACCAATCAAGGAATCACTCTTCACAAATGAGGGGTCCAAGAGAGTGCCTATAGCTACTAATCCTCCAGGTTTGACGTTGTCAACAAGACCTGCTCCAGTCCCAAGCGTGGAGATCTTTGACCTAATGGGTTCATACTTATTTTTTTTATCATCCCACAATCCAGGTCTGATTTCCACTTCATCACCAGTGTTTAGTTCTCCTTGTATTAAGGCACCTCCTAATACTCCACCTTTTATTTCCTCCAAGTCGATCCCAGGCTTATTAATGTCAAAAGACCTTAAAACATGCATCATTGGATCAGAATCCTTGGATCGTGTTGGAGTTTTAATGGTATCTTCTATGGCCCAGATAAGCGCATCCATATTCAACTTATGTTGTGCAGAAATTGGAATTATGGGAGCATTTTGCGCAAAGCTTCCTTTGAAATCCTTTATTTGTTTGTAATTTTCGAGCGACTCTTGATAATTTGTCAGGTCCACTTTATTTTGTACTAGGACAATCTGCTTGATGCCTAGAATTTGAAGAGCTAAATAGTGCTCTCTAGTTTGAGGTTGTGGCACTCTTTCATTTGCAGCCATAACAAGGATTGCACCGTCCATAAGAGCTGCACCAGACAACATGTTAGCCATTAAGCTTTCGTGCCCTGGAGAGTCTACAAAACTGACTACGCGTGCAAGTTCTGATAATCCCCCACAATTCTTACATTGCCTTTCAGTAGAGTAAGAGGAAGGTGGTGCACAAGCTGAGCATTTGTAGAAGGCAGCATCGGCATACCCGACTTTAATGGTTATCCCTCTCCTAAGCTCCTCGCTGTGTCCGCTTGTCCATACTCCTGTAATCGCTTCAACTAGAGTGGTTTTCCCATGATCCACATGTCCTGCCGTTCCAATATTTACACATGGTTGATAACCATATTTTTTAACATACCACTCTGGCAAAGTTTCTTTCCAATGCAACATAAGTTGTGAAATTTTCGAGAGATATTAATCTAATTATACGGAAGATAATTCAGTGAATTGGATATTTAACGAGTTATTTTTGTTGAGAACCTTTTTTATCTTCCACCGAGCTGTCTGGTAGATTCCCTTCCACAAGTAAACAATTAAGTTGATAGATTTCATCAGTGACTACGTTTCCCCTGATTAACTTACGCCTTCTAATGCCTTCCGCCTTACTCCTCATTCCAGTTCCTTTGGATAACAACACATATTTCTTTACGCCACCATGTACATCCCACCTCATGGGAGTACCTGATTTATCACTACCGCCTGTAATACGAAACTTACCTCCATCTATTCCAAGAACGGAAGAGTCTGTCAGGTCGCCAATTCTCGAACCAATTAGCGGTTGAGCTTCCTTATCTTTCATTTCCAGGCTAATGGTCTTACCATGTTTATCAGAAATTATCACTTTAAATACCGCCAATTCTAAGTGAAGCGAGGATAAAGCATTAATTAATCTTTCTTCAGCCAGATATTTCACGGGAATTGAAAATTTCTGGACTTTCGAAATTATCCAAGATGGAAGAAGTGAGATGTGTCAGGTCCCGAGCAAGCGTGCCAGCTCAAGGTAAGAACCGGGCCGCTCTGATAAAGGACAATTGTGGTAGGGCAATGATGTTCCAGTGTTTCAGAACTAATCCCAGACACAAGTATTCGATTAAGTTAAGTTCATGCGAAATTGAGATAGTCATTTTTTCTTCTTCCACCCAATATGATAATCATTGGTCATATTTTGAACTTTTTCCTTCATGGTTTCGATATAATTTTCATACGTTTCATGGTAGTTACATGAGCTACAGTGTACAAATGATACTTCGTCATCAACTTCCGCACGTTTTGAACAATGAGGACATTTTGCATCTAACATTTCTTATCTATAGCATTCAGTATCAGATATGAAAGACTTTTGATTCCGGGTATTCACAAAATGAAATTCGTGCGAGCAAACAATTTTTACGACTCCTAATCGATAGTCTCTAATAATGGGATTGCCTTAATTATTATGAGATCCGCACTGTGACTTTTACGAATTATGTTATTAAGATCCATTTTTGAACAAGCTATGACGATCATAGTTTTTTCCGTCGGGTAGAAATCGAAAGATCCTTGTTGAGTTTCTACTTCTCCTATATAATCCTTAAGTCTACTTTCAAGGGATGCTAGTAATTCTAACTTGTCTCCCCTCATTTCATTCTGGTCGATAGTCCAAGCAATGGTCACTTTAGTCCTACTAGCTTTCAGATCACGTTTCTTCAACATCATCCTAGTTTCGTCTATCAAATGTTTTGTATAAGCCTCAATACTCTTTACTGTTCCATTTACCATGTACATAAGTGGCGAAGATCCGCTCATTGAAGAACCTATTGCTCTTAGGTCATACAGTCCGTTAGCCACATCATCTAAATATATGTCATTGAAAGGCTTTTTGCTTAATTCCGCAATAGAGTGATTATCTCGGACATACCGACAAATTTCTAGAATACTCGCCATTCCGCTGTAATGACCCAATACTTCGATAGAATGGAGTAACTCTAAAGAACCTATGTCAACAAAATCTATATCCTTTACCGCCTCACCATTAGCGAGAAGTCTAACCAATTGACCATCTTGCTTCGATTTGTAAGTACCTACATGGACATTTGATTCTGGTTTAGAACTCGCACTTAACGGCATGTAATAATAAAAGACCTCTGTTCCAATTTTTAACCCAGTTATGTGTTCGACTAAAGCGATATTTTCTAAGTTGTTGCCGAATCCTGTAGGAACTGTGTAGATAATGGAGCTATTCTTCCTCAGATGCCTTACTGCGTCCTGAAATTTTGATGCAACTTCAATTTTCACATCAGGGCCAGTTTTCCTTATTCTAGGAGCAAAAAAAATGTATGCTGCATTTTTTATCGCAAGATCTATAGGCTCTACTGCAAGCAGCGGGCCATCTTCTATCAATGAGCTGACATTTGGGTAAGTTTTAGCGACATCAGGTTTGACCGAAATAGCCATCCCTGCAGAATCATCAACAACAGAAACTTTTGCACCCTTTAGTGCTATGGAGGACGCTAGAGTATATCCTTCTGTACTTAATCCGTAAACCGTAGTCACTGGCAAGGACGATGATCCCGCAATCAATACCTGCGGGCCTCCGTAAACAACATACTATACTTATTACCCGAGCTATGTAAAATAATGGTTAAAGAAAAGTTTTTTCCATTCGTGGATTGAACTAAAATGTCTTGAATATCTGGTTCGATGTATTAACGCCAAAACAAGTATTATTCTTTAAACCAATTGTAGAAAATCTAAAGGCTTTAGGGAATAATGTATTGTGCACCTCTCGAGAATATAGAGAATGTACTGAATTAGCAAAAAAGAAGTCACTTAAAATTAAAATTGTAGGAAGTTATGGAGGACATCACAAGTACGATAAACTTAGACAAAGCGCTAAGCGAACTTTTGAATTAGCCGAGGTTGTAGAACAATTTGAACCCACTGTAGCAGTCAATTTTTGTTCCCCAGAAGCTGCCAGGGTGTCTTTTGGTTTAGGTATTCCCCAAGCAGTCTTTAATGATTCTCCGCACGCCTATGCTGTCGGGAAACTCACCATACCATACGCCCAGAACTTGTTGTGCCCGTGGATAATTCCTTACCATGCGTGGAAGGGCTTTGGTATACAGAAGAGACAAATTATTCGTTACAGAGCGCTAGATCCGGTAGTTTGGATAAAAAGGCGTAATTTGGAAGAATTACCTAATTTAGAGGGTCTTCGAGCTAAGTATCATCTTTCAAAGCAGAAAACCATTTTGATAAGACCAAAGGAAAGCAAAGCTGCATACATGATAAATAAAAGAGATAATTATACTAATTCAGGGATCGAATCGTTAATTGAAAAATTTCATGATTCGACAAATATTGTAATACTAGGAAGATATGAAGACCAAGCAGAGGAATTTTTGGATAAATTTGGTTCGAAAGTAATTGTCTTAGGTAGAACTGTTGATGGGTTAGAGCTACTTTCTGCTGTCGATATTTTTGTCGGGGCTGGCGGAACTATGACGGCTGAGGCCGCTCTTTTGGGAAAACCGACGATTTCCATATCCCCTATTCATTTCTATGTCGATGACTATCTAATTCGGAGCGGTTTAGTTGAAAAAGCACGGGGCCCGGAGA
>DASWDL010000061.1:0-8445 GCA_036395315.1 Nitrososphaeraceae archaeon | reverse complement strand
ACGTCTCGCCCTTAGGAAGTCTATGCCTACAATCGTAAGGAAAAACGCTAGCAATGAAATTGGAAATGGGATCAAAAATGACATACCAAGTCCAAGACCTAAGTATAGTGCTATCCACATTAATCGTCTACTAGATGATCTGATACCACTGTAGGGATCTGACATTACTTCTCTCGGTTTATCTTATTATATGGTGGAGAGGCACTTAAGGTATTTGGTTCCGTATTTCAAAGAAAGGACAATGCCTTTTTAGATCGAAACTATACCGATTCTAATTCAAGAATAACTATCCTGCATTAAATTAACTTAGTTAAGGAACTAATTATAACCGAATTTGCTTGTTTACAATCACAACAATTCAAACATTATCTAGTGGTGGAGGATTCAGCCCCAATCCCTTTCTCCATCACTATCACCATATCAGAAGCCAATCATCGGATACCCTAATACTTTCGATTTTTATTAACTCTAGTAGTCCTCAACTGGAACCCACAACATTGACAGAACTTATCACTAGTAACTACGAATCTTTGGCAAATGGAATAGTATTTTTGATTATTAGAATATGTGCTCTTTACCGCAGGGAATAAGTCACAAATATTTCGACAAGACATGTCTCTGATGGACCCTATCATTCTTTGGATATCAAAGATTTCAGAGTAATACACTTACCAGAATCCATAATAATAATAGCTCACTTTCATTATGCTTGAAGCTGCGTATAAAAATTCGCTGAACTAAGTTAAGGAAGCAATAAAACTTCGTTTTTAACCCATGAATTAACTTATTGTCTATAGGATAATATGGAATTTCCTAGCATGATCACTCCACCCACGCTGCTTATCAAGTTACAAAAAAGAATCGATCCTTTGTTAGCTAATTGAGCCTATTGACATTGATGAAAAGTGATCAAGCAATACCCCAAATTACTTCATTACCTCCAGTCTTTCTGTCTACGCAATAAATTCTCTAAACGCCTATTTCCTTCGCAAGCGTTACTAGCTTCTTTCCGTCACTAGTTAGACTGTTAACGACCTTGTTTTTGATGGTCTTTCTCTCTACCAGTCCAATTTTATCAGCCATTAGCAGTAATTTGTGTCCATACCCATACGCTCCCAGCTTGGTCAACAATTGTCTCGTAGAATATCCTCTTCCCGGGCCTATGGTCTTCAGCAGCTTCACCAATGCCCTCCGCTCCACCAATATTTTGAGTAATCTTGCATCTTTCATACCATAGTTCTAGAGGTATGATTATATAATAGTTACTCTTTATTGGAAACATGGATATCGAACTTTTACGTGAAATATCCTTCCTCTTGCCAGTTAGGACTTTCCGATTGAACATCTTAGCTTTGCATGATAACAAGTACAATAATATGCTTGTTCATTAAGAAAATGATATGCTTCAGCTTTGCTATTTTGCATGAAATGGAGCTTCGTCAGAGTGGCTGATGGGTTTCGTGTCCATCCGATCTGTCACTTTGATAATTAATACCTTCTCGTTCCTTGCTAAGAAAGAATTTCACGCCTTCTTTACAATTATATCATACTTTCAATTAACTTTTGAACTCAGGTTCTATTCATAGGAAGTCGTAACGATGTTTGGTTTATCCAATTTAATTTAGTTCCTCAAGAATAACTCCAACCTAAGGTCCGATAAATAACTGCAATTAATATACATAGCAGATTATAGAAAGCATTTTTTGTGCAGCTTAGAAAGATCGGTTATTTTAGTTCGTGTCAATATGTCAAACTGAGTATATTGGGAGACACTTTCAACTAATACAATTCAGTGAATTAAGAGGGCTTCTTGTTTTATTTTTAATTCTTCTTTTCGAAATTTTATCTTAAATCTTAGATTACGAGGTCTTGTCCTCAGTCTGTATCCACAACAAGGACACCAGAATCCATCCCACTTTATGAATATCTGACATATTTGACAGCGCTTCTGTCCACTGACATAACGGCCAATTCCTTTTGGCTTTACTGCTTTATGGCGAATACATATGCCTTTACAAACCAAGATTATTCAACAACTAACCTACCTAAACCGATTGCAAGCCATATTACCACTAATAGGTATTAAAATATTCTTGTCTCGCTCACTGATATTGCGGTATATGCGAATTTTCCTCCAAAAGGTAGAACAATAAGAGAGGAACCATCTCGCATCATTTATTTTTATGAAGAATTTTATTCAGTAGATTTATTGGTCCGGATCATGGCTAGACTTTTGACAATCAACTACTCCTTGCCATTTAGCCTGAGCAAATCTACATCAATTTCTATAAGAAGCTTCTTGTGAGTACCTCTCCCTTAGTTTCTGATTGATAAATGAGGATCTTGGCGTACCAGTAGTCTATCGGTGCGTCTTCCCCATACTTACGAACTTAATATAGTTGAACCTTGCATCTTTAAATGTAGTACTAGCCATTGAGAACACCCCTAATTTTACAAGTGGGACTTGATTTAGTAGCTCCAAAAACATTGGAGATCTTAATGTAAAGGACTAATCCATATTTTTATAGTACAATCTTTGTTTGTAAGCACTTTACATTTGTCACTATGCCGCCATTGTCTATTCACAAAATATTGCAAATGCTGTATGTTATCTCTATCAGTAATAACACGCTCTTGACCATTTTTGGCAGCTGTAGACCTGCCCATCATTTCAATTCTTTTTCTCGTAATCACTATAAGCCTTCATTTCATAACAACCTTTATCCGCAATCAGTACTATTACCATGCCTACCAAAGGCATTGAAGAATTATTGAAATGTGATCTTACCTTCTTGAACCTTGACTTTCTTTGCACCGGCTTCTTTCTCTGTTTTGTCTTTCCTTATCGGCTTTCCAAACTCAAACCTGTGTCTTCCGTCTTGATGCAATGAACTAATACATAGATCATTGTTTTTGATATACTTTAGCCATCGAGTTCTGCACAGACGGCATTGAAAATCCTGAATTTCTCCTTTTATGTAATTCAATATATGTCGCTTTAGTAATTGGAAAACATTGCTTTAATGGTTCATCTACAATATTAATGAAAAAACTTAGGATAAATGTTAGACTTACCCGACTAGCTGATTATTGCTACCAGTGTTCCGCTAAGGGGATAAAAAACAAACTGATCACAAAGCTTAGCCCACCTAACATTCCTACTATTGGCAGATTGGATTTTATCGCTTTCAAGATACTCATATCGATAATAGGAGTGATCGAGTATTAGCACACTGCTGAGCGTGATTGCTGATAAGTAAACATACTTTATGACTGATAAGGTCTAGAGATTAATACTTCTGACGGCTTGTTCAAAGAGCGAAGCAAGTTCTGGCGTCTGGGATTTCTTACAATTGGCCTGCTTGAATTAGACTTGAAATAAGAAGGAGATTGAAATGGTACTAGCCAGTATTGACGATAAAAATGGGTTATTGTATATTTCTTTAATTTTATTCCTCTACTTGCTCGCCGAACAAATGATGAACTCTTTCAAAGTAAATAATACTGTCCTTTTTGCATAGGCTATATATTTAGGATATTTTATAACCTGGCATGACAATGATAGTATTCTACTTTGGGGACGATTGATTCTCAACGTTATTTTTTTTCAATAGCTGTTGAGCTTCTGCTTGTAGTTGTTGCAGTTGTTGCTCTTGTGAAGGTTGATTGTGAGCCTTCAAAGATTTTGAATGGCCCTGTTGTTCTGTAGATGCACTATTACTTTGTATTTGTTTGCTTGAATCTCCGCCAGTGATTTGTACTAGATGTTGCTCTTCCGATTCGCCCTGAACAGATATTTCTTTAATATCCCCTATATTCTGTGCGTAGTACTTATTACTCACTACATCCGGTTCGAGAGGGGTAAACTCTTTAGTTTTCAGCACGTGAGTGAAACAGCTGTACGGTACACAGATTTTTTCATTAAGACTAAGGACCGTGGCCATGTCTTCGGCTACGCCTTTGGCTACCTCTTGGTTATACGTATCGCCAACATGTGGCTGCGCCTCCATAATTACGCCAGCCTTGGCGCCTTTCACACCTGCTTGCCAAGAGCCTTCATGAGGGTTTTCTTTGTTGGTAAAGTCGGTGGTAAACTCTCCGAAGTACCATACATTTCCATCGTTATCTTGGGCGAACCAATCTTGAGTAGATTCTGTCAGAACACCTTTTGTATACAGGTTATCGCGGATCTCTCTGGTGGACACTCCAGCGATCTCTTTGACTTTACTGGTGACTTTGAACGTATCTCTGGTCGGTTCACTTTCCTTCGTACCCTTGTAGATAAATGTAGTCCCAGGCTTCAACGGAAAATACTTGTTATCGATATTCAGTGGATTATGAAAGTTCGATTTGTTGAACACAAATGTCGCCGCATGCAAGGGGTTCGCGATTATAATGGATGAGACCAGCATTAGAAACAATATAGGTATTACTACCACAAGAAGTACTAACTTGGTTTTTCTTTGCACATCCTATCCGCACTGCAGCGTCATTTATAATAAGATTGGTACAAGCAGCTCAGAGTCGGGCTCGGGTCAGGCAGGCAATCATAATAATAGTTACATACTTGTACCATTGTCTTTTGACTTGATGTGATGTATGATGTGTGGTTATTTAATTAAAGTTATTTAATTAAAGTAGAACTATCTTTAATTGATCTATCATTAGTGGCATAGAATGTGCCAGTCAAATTTCTTCCATTATTTGTTAAGACAGATCAAGAAATCCAAATGCCTCGTGTTGAAAAGAAATAAACTGTGCCTTTCCTCCTAACCGGTAGGATTTTGCATAAATTCCTCATATAGATTGAATTTTTCTATCTAAAGTACTGAATCACGTCACTATATTTAATAATTAGTGGAAAAAATAAAAGAATTAAGTGAATTTGATTATGCGAAAATTCATAGTCTTGATGACAAATATATTCATAATTGTCTCGTGTTTACTGGCAAATCTTGATTATTCTTCGGGTGGTAGCGAAAACTCTCGTCCAGGACTCGAAGATGCTGTATTAAACCCAGTAGGTTCTTCTAATGGAGAATCTGCAAAAAGTAGCTTGCAAGAGTCGGAGAACGCCCATCTTTAACATGAGCCGATGGTTATAACAGAAAATTGGATCTAACCTCAATTCTTGAAGTGCACAGAATAAATCTTTAACAAACTCTACCATTTCGTGAATTTGTTAATGGTGATGAAATAAAATCGCTATCACAACAGAACGAAATACGACAGGCCCACCTGCCATCATACCGGCTGAATTGTATTAGTCTGGGCAGGTTCGACATATCAGCTTCCCGCATCTTTGCAAATGTCTCGACTATACAACCTGAAAAAGCCTGATAATCTCTATTTGTGCTTAGATCTTCAGGTCGTATTAAGTTAAATGTACTATTTTTCGTTACTAACTGGCTGGCCTGGCCTTAATCGCTTGAAGGCTCCGGTTCTGGGGGTACCCCTGTACTATTATCAGATTGAGGCAGGCCTTGATCATTCCCAGTTGTTGTGCTATTGTCCGTTTGCGGTAGGATTTCATCGCTCCCCGCAGTGTCAGATGTTGTTGTGCTATTGCTGTTACCACTACTACTGGCATTATCTTGAAAATTCTGTAAACTCATGTTTCTACTCAAGTCACTGAAAAGATTTTGATTAGCCCTAACGTCTGTAACATTAACGGCGGAAAAAACAGGTGCCAGTAATGAGGACACGAAAGGCATTGAGCAAAGAATAATTAGAAATGTATAACGCAACAATTTCTATTTAGAAACCAACCCATATAATAATTTCTATTGATCTAGGAATCTGGAATATAAAAACGGCGTCATCTACTAGTATATTTTTTATTAGTCTTTTCACAGATAGCATTCTATGTTTAGGCTTACATCCTTGAGAGGGGGTATATTTTTTTTATTTATAGCTTCTTTCATATTGTCCTCCACAGTGTTTGAAAATGTTAAAGCCCAGGAATCTACCCCAAATAATAATCCATCTGCAATCGACGTAGGGAGTTACCCAGTCGGTATAAAAATGAATCCTATTACCAATAAGATATATGTAGCAAATCAGTATTCAAATACCATTTCCGTTATTGACGGATCTAACGATCAAATTATATCTACCATAAAAGTTGAAAGTTTTCCCTACGATCTTGACATTAATCCGTTTAATAACAGAATATATGTTACCAATCGTGGTTCCGATTCTGTTTCAGTTATAGATGGTTCGACTAATGCAAAACTTGCAAACATCACAGTAGGTAGGTCTCCCGTCGGTGTTGTCGTTAATCCATCTTCAAATTGGATATATGTGACCAATATTAATTCTAAAAGTATATCGGTAATAGATGGAATTAGCAATACGGTCGTAAAAACTATTCCTATCACAGGCATTCCTTACGCTGTAGATGTGAACCCTCTCACAAATAGAATATATGTTTCGGATTTTGGTGATAATGTAATACTCGTCATCGATGGTAGTTCAAATAAAGTGATTGGTTCTATTCCTGTAGGGGATCGTCCGTCAGGAATTAATGTTAACATCAGGCAGAATATAGTTTATGTTGCAAACTATCTGTCTAATACTGTTTCTATAGTGAACGCAACAAATTATAAACTAATTAAAAATATTCCAGTTGGAAAATCTCCAGTTGGAATTTCAATGAATCCAGTAACCAAGAAAATATATGTTTCCAATATAGGTGACAACACTGTCTCTGTAATAGACACTGGTATGAATATTAAACTTCACGACATTTCTTTGGATCATACGGCAACAAATAGGGCTAAGAATAGCGATCCGATATTGAATCTACCAGTAAAGGTTCAATTTCCTCTGATAGCAGGCCATGTATCAGTCAACATTGATAAAAATTTAATCTATGTTACCAATACAGCTTCAAACTCCGTAAATATTTTGGATGGCAAGACTGATTCTGTTGTAGTTAGAATCAATTTCAAAATAAATCCAGAAAATGCCGGGACTATAGAATGTAACAACAAAAGGGTAGAGCCTCAAAATTCCTATATCTTTTCCAAGGATATGGTTTCTAGGTGTGTAGCTATTCCAGCATCGGGTTATGCCTTCGACTATTGGTCCAATTCCATTGCAAGTAACGATAACCCAGTGAGTTTTAATGTTATGGGATTTGGTGGAATAACGGCGAATTTCATACCAACAATATCTTTAGAGCAGTATATGTTTATGGTTCTTGGAGGCATCGGCGCAGCTTCTATTTTAGCAGGAGTGTACTATCGCCAAAGAGAAAGAAGATATCTAAAAAGATATATGAATAGAATTGATACCGCATATGAAACTCTAAACGAATCAGATAGAGCTGAATGTATAAGACGAATAGAAAATATAAGAAGAGATATTACTGAGCTATTCAAAAAAGGTAAAATTAACGACTCCCACTATAATATTCTCGACAAGAAAATTTTTGAATACCTACAAAAATTATTTCAGCAAAGTTAATGTGACCCCAACATTAACTTTACCTTGCGTGCGTTAAGACTGGTGAACATGTGTCACAAAAGGAAATTGCAAAAGTAGCAGGTGTCACAGATGTAACTTTCAGAATTAGGTTAAGTGACCTGAAAGCTAGAAATCTGATCTGATCGGACTGGTATTGATGGTATTGTACCTATAGATGTTAAGTACCTGGATGGCCTCCGAGACACGAAACACCGGTCCAGGGATGCATATTACTACAGGAAAAGATTAAACGATCAATAATAGGGCATAATAAATAATCCCATAGTATTAGATCCTAGTTTTTCTAAGATCCAGTCAGAAAAGTAGAATCATTCCGTTATGTGAAATAGTTGTCAAGGATTAGAGATTTTGCCATCATCCCAAAAAAATAAGGAAGGCTGTCAGAGTGGGCGGAATATCTCAAATCCCCTACTATCATCAAACAAGCAGCAAGGTAATATAGTCAGTTTGACGACAACCTTCACATAATTATACACATTATAGCATTTAGGATTTTTAGAACTTAATTCTATCCACCTAACCCATTATCTCAGAGTGCCCTTCTTTTCTTACCACTCGCTAGAGAGGCATAGCTGAACAAGTATGATCTTATCGGTATCGACCAAGATTTTTTATAATAGCATCCAGAACCAAAAAATGTGTTAGAACAGCAGTTACCAAATCTGAAGCAGATGCAGTGGGTCACTTGCAAAACTTTTGGAGATGGGCCTTGATGAAGCACAGAACCGGGACACGTAGACAATGGCTCGCAGCGCGGCTCAAGCTGCTGGAGGCGGAGAAGGAGCTCATGCGGCGCAGCGACGAACTTGCCCGCCGGCGGCAGGAGCTGCCGTGGGTCCGAATCGACAAGGAGTATCGATTCAATACCGACAAGGGCGGCGCCTCGCTGGCAGACCTCTTCCAAGGGCGTTCACAGCTCCTTGTCTATCACTTCATGTTCGGACCTGACTACAC
>DASWDL010000060.1:0-2766 GCA_036395315.1 Nitrososphaeraceae archaeon | reverse complement strand
CCTATAGGCACCAGTCCAAATGCCATAAGCTTCTTCAAAACTTTCTGTCGCCCGCTGAACCATATAAGGTGACACCGCCGATCTCGTTTCGTTTATGCTCCCATAAAGTCTTAGGAATCTCTTTAGACTGTCCTCGTTGGTGTAGGGTGATAGATAACGGGTAACGGCAGATACGTCCTGGTCTGAGGCCGGTATTACCAAAGCTCGTTCCCTGTTACCTTATCAGTTACAATGACATCTATTAATGGAAACCTCGATTTATTGAAATTCAAATTTAAATTTCAAGCCTCGATGATTGAATCTTGCTAGGGACCCGAACATTTTTCAGTGATCGATTCTAACATTAACTAATTTATTCATCATTCATAATTTTAGCGAGCTTCTTATGGTCGATTTCTTTCGTTCAAATGAAAATGAATGCCATCTATCAGAGTCTCCGATCGGATCAATTCCGAAGATAATGAACTAGTAGTTGATGATTAGGATACAGCCCAACTAGGATACTGTCCTTTTGGCGGCACATTTGGTGCGGACATAATTTATGGTGGTCCGGGGAACGACGATATTTACCATGGTTTCTCCTTCCATAACCCGGAAGAAGGAGATGCACATAGAGACTTTATAGATTGTGGACCAGGGGATACCGTGACCATTAATGTGAGTATAGACCATAATATTGCAGTTAATTGCGAAACAGTACATGCAGGATAAACTCGATACAAAACCTAAACTTTCATTCTCATTTTAACTAGCCATATCGGTCTAACGGTCTAAAATATTACATCGGGATTATAACAGTGCATGTCTGGGATTAAAAAATTACGATTGATTACTAAGTTAAATTACTATCAATTAGGGCCTGGTAATTATTCTACCATGTAAACAAACTACTTGAGTATTTGTTCCCTTATTTTCGCAAGGATCCCCTACAGAAACAATTCCCGTATTTGTTCCACTATTGCTACAGGTTGCATCATTAAGACAAACGTTTTGATTATCTGTTCCATCGTTGATACAAGAACTGCTTATGCAAATATTTGACTGGCTACTTCCATCTCCACTGTTACTGCATTTCTGTCCCTTAAAGCAAATATTATTTTGTTGGCTAGAAGTTCCTTGATTGGAGCATGCAAAGGTTGATGATACGCAATTATTACTCTGTTCACTGTTATCTCCGTTATTGAAGCATCCAAATGCTGAAGATATACAATTATTCTGTTGGTTACTTCCATCTCCGAAGTTACGGCATCCAACAAAATGACTTATGCAATTGTTATTCTGTTGGTTAATTCCATCTCCGAAGTTTGTACATGCAAATAAAGATGCTACGCAATTGTTAATCTGATTGCTTCCATCCCCGCTATTCTTACATGAAGCAAATGTTTTTATACAATTATTAATTTGTCGACTGGAAGATCCATCGTTGATACAGTCAAACCCCAATGATACGCAATTATTGCTCTGTTCACTATTGTCTCCATCGTTCGAGCATGCAAAAAATGTTGAAAAGCAATTATTCTGTTGGTTACTTCCATCTCCGCGGTTGATGCAGAAGGTGTTACTTACGCAATTGTTATTCTGATTGCTACCTACTCCAGTATTTTCACACACTGGAGTGTTTAAACAAATTGCAGAGCCCTCGTTTGAGATATTGCTCAGAGACAACAAGCTCACAAATGATAATAGGACTATAAAGCCAAATTTTAACACACAAAGCAACTATCTTTTATGCTTAAAAACATTTAGCAGATGTTCCTGCGTCATCTAACCCCACTTTCGATTCATGACCAAAATTTCATTGAACACCCGATTCAAATTGCCTATATCTGGCCTGAGACTCAATTTGCTGCCCATCGTATTCTGCGGGTGTACTGTTTCAAGTTTGTTGAATTTTATCTTTGATTGTTTTTATCTTCTAGAAAAGGCTGAATCAACAGGACGGCCCATGTATTTTGGAATATTTTCACTGGAGAATATGTGACAAGCATCTTTATCGTGGTCTTGCCATTGGCAACCTCTTCTATGTTCGATCCTGAACTTCCGTTAATAGCATTCTTAAAGCCTTGAAGATCCGCAAAAGATTCCGGGATATTGCTCTTATTTATATCGGAGTCTGCTATTTTGAGGCCATTATGGTCTACATAAACTGCACGTTCACCTGCTGGTAAATTAAGTTTTTGAAGATCTTTATTGAGAATCTGAAAATCGATACCGCCATCCCATATGCCAATAAGAGTCGAATTGTTTTCTTGGGAATATATTGGAACTGCAATTATCGCTTGTCTTTGACCAGAAGATGCAGACGTAATCATATTTCCTAGAAATGTGCTATGTGTTTTAACTGCACCTTGAAAATAGTCGCGATACGCGAGATTGTTGGTTGTCAAAACCTGCTGCCGTGAGTACGGCTCTATAATGTATACATTTCCATTTGGCATAATGAAAGCAACCACCTGAAGAACCTTGTATTCGGAAAGTATATCTTGTGCCAAGTTCCTTTTCTGTAAATCTGCATCTTTTGGTATTCCATGTAGTGTTGTTAACGTTTGATTAAGTAAATGAGCAAAGGGTGTATTATTTACTTGTGGTAATTTACTCGTCAATTGTATTATAGCACCTGCTTCCTTTAGCCGATTTTCCAAGTTCGACGCTAAAAGGTTCGTAATAGTATTGATGACTTGAGTATCATTTCCTTGCGTGAGAGTGCCAAGTGTGCTGCTCATATTGAGAGGCATAAGAGCCTTGCTACCTGATGTTACAGCCTTC
>DASWDL010000059.1:0-4439 GCA_036395315.1 Nitrososphaeraceae archaeon | reverse complement strand
TTTTTATAAAATTTTTTTTTATAATTTTTTTTGAGTTTATTATATAAATATATATTAACGATTAATTAACGGTTAATTAACGGTTAATTAACGGTTAATTTGCTGGTTAATTAACCAAATTTTAATTAACCGTTAATTTCCTATCCCTAGTCACGTCATTTAAACTGATCGATAAATAAACAAGTTTACTCGTTACGTTAGATTGATAAGATTGTCTCACAAACCTTAAAAAATACAACTACCACGAACACGTTTTCTTTTTTAAATAAAAACTTGGGCATTTTCATAACTTTATTTTCGAAATGATAGCAGATAGTTTTGTTGCAATTGTAAATTGTGAAAAAAAAATTTTCTTTTTTTAAAATTGTATATTTTTCTTGTAATAAATGTATATGCTTTAAATAAAATAAACCATTTTTCAGATTTCGCAAATATTTTCGTTATTCAATGTGATATGATATATGCTTTATTATTGTATGCTTTGTTGCCACTAGTCAATTTCTTATCAGGAAAACCAAACGTTCTTCTTCGTCCTTCCTTTCTCCTAGTCTTTTGCAGTCTTTGATCCGCTGGAGTCTCTCAAAATTGAAGGGTTTGAAGAGGAGATCTTTAATAGAACGGACCCGAGACACCGCCACAAAGGAGAGACCGGCTGTAAATTCTTTGCTGCCAAGATCTATTACAGCCTTTTGTAACGTAAGCCCTTGGCTCTTGTGCACTATAATGGCCCACGCGAGACGAACGGGAATCTGTAAACGTGAGCACAATATTTCGGACTTACCATCCCAGGTACGTCGAATGGGTGCAATTAGAACTACTCTTGCGCCCTCTAAGTTGGTAATGGTGGGACCTTCGTAATTGTCAAAAGAAATGAAGACTGCCACAGAAAGAGAAGGTGGTCCCTGGTCTTCTCCGAACAGAATATCCTGGACAGTTCCCATAGCACTATTTACTAGTCCAGCTTCTGTCCACAAGTTTGTTGTCAACATAATACATGCCCCTCTTGCCAGTACCAATTTTGCTTCGAGACCATGTGCAATGTCGGAATCAGCTTTTTTGGCTTCGTTACCACCTGTATGTACAGCAAGAATTTTGGCAACAGGAGCATTTAAAGACCTAAGCTGATCTATGTTGATTGCATTGACGTCGGACCACTTCGTTAGAATGAATATAGCATCAGAGAATCTTTTACTTTCCGTTCTATTAATCTTCCCTTCAAATCGTGTACTAAGTACCTTCCAGTCAGCTAATGTAGACTCTCCATTACGTAACCGTAAGAGAAGGTCTCTAAAGTCCTGTTGCTCTTTAGTATTCCCGGATTGACGCTGAGCAACATCAAGTTTGTATGCTTCTTTGAACTGGTTATATGCTGCAAGGCCGTTATTGGACAATGGGTCTCGAGAAATGTTGGTGTACATGGGAAGATCAAGTACGGGTGGAAGTTGACCGAAATCTCTGAATAGAATAATCGATCTGCCACCAAAGGGTTCATTACTGTGTTCGGGAAATGCTTGCCGGAGTCTCATGTCGATTAATCTGAGCATCTTGCGACCGATCATACTTTTCTCGTCGATTATAACATAGATCACATCTTGTAACCTATTTTGTAGCTGCTTCAACCGTTCACCATTTATGTCAAGATTCTTATTGGCAATTATTGGAATGGAAAGTGCCGAATGAATCGTAATTCCATTGATGTTGAAAGCTGCGACACCTGTTGGTGCAAGTACAATCACAGGTGACTTGGATTTGACTCCTGTCATCTCGCGAAGCTTACCTCGTATTGCGTTTATGAGGTAAGTTTTTCCAGTTCCTGCAGTTCCCATTACGATAATTCTTAACGGCTCAGTTTGATTGTCTTTAAGCATATCGTTGTAATGAGATTCTATTCGCTTAAAGACCAACTTTTGTTTCTCATTTAGTGTCTGATAATCTAAAGTTTCTGTAACTAACTCGTTTCCTTGCCAATCAGTTGAAACTCTACTCACAAAGGTATCAGCTTCCGTAAGATCTGTATTGGAGTATCGTTTCTTAGCATCGTTAATCCAATCATGGCTCCGATCCATTTCTCGTGATCCTAGGTCAGAGGAACCATCAATGATTGCGTTTAGACCCATTTCTGCCAGAAGCATCCAATCGAGTCAGAATTCCTCCCCATAATCATCTTCTTCGAGTGGTTCTTCATTCTCTTCATCGTTCATTTCATCTGGTTCGTTATCTATGGGTGGCTCAAGTATATCTATTGGATCAGCATTGATCTCTTCAATATGACGGTCATAGAGATCTGGCCATGCAATGGTTCCGTTCTCTGTCAATTGTTGAATATCTCGATGCCGAACGTGGAGAAGAACTTTTACGCGGCAAAATTCTTCCCATTGAGGACCTTCGCGCAAGGGTGATAGGCGTGGAAAGATACGTACTACATTTTCCTGCTGTTTGCATTCGGTCCAATTATCCTTGGCAAATTTATGTGTTAAGTTAAGGCGAAATAACGTAAAGTCTTCAAATTGGGCAGGTCGATCCCAATATCTTTTTAAAAGTGATTTTTCTGTCCGTCCAGAATCAATTGTAGAAGACTTTCCACTTTCTCTGGTGCCATGGATTCATCTTGGTGATTCCTTATTAAGATTCAAGAATACAAATGCCCTACTTGAATGGTACAATGGAATACCTAGAAGGAGATGGCAAGTTTCTTGAGCAGAAATATCACGTTCTGCGACACTGTGGAGTAGCAACTTCTGGACTGAGGTAAGTATTAGATCATCGGGGCTGCTTTCACTAAGGATTTGATTGAGTATTTCTGAAAAGGCAGTAGATCGAGGTTCCGCTTTGCTTGCGTACTTTGAAATATATTGCAAGGCTGCGTGGATACTGAGAATCGGCTTTAAGTCAATATTTGCTCTCCATCCTTGCAATTGGAGCCGGTTATGTGGGTTGATTAATGGGTCGTTTCTTGCCGTTATGAGCTCTGGCTGGCCACGCTCATCATCACGCACAAAGGTACGCTCAACATTCTCTTTTGGGTATCCAAATTTACAGGATTGTTTGCCGTCTTTAGTACGAAGGCAATACGAAGGACTGCAACGTGTGTGTCGTTGCAGCTTATTGACAAGATCAATATAATCTTGCTGATCATCGCACTGTTCGTTTTTGCTTTTTTGACACGGATGCCGGTCAGGAAGAGGTGCGTTAAGACCTGGATTTATCGTGGTGATAAGTGAATCAAGATATTGTACTGCCTCGTTCATTACGTTTTCATCTTCTTTCATTCGGCTCCATTCTATTTCAGGTGCATTTTTCCTTTTTCCAATTCCATGCACATGGACACTGCCTCGGTGCTGCCACTCGAATCTGTACCACTAATTTTCCAAACCCCACTGGTGTTTCAGGACATCATTAAAGAAAATCTCAAATCGCTTGCTGAAAAACCAGACTGCAATATGAGGATTATCGATAATGTTTTGGTGGTTGCGTCTAGCTACAGTCTCTCCTTCTGCATGATTTCCACTAGATGGCATGAGATTATGGAGTTCGGGCCAGTGCAGGTCAGCAGCACTAAATGTAAAGAATACCAAGCCTTGTGAACCTATTTGTTTGATCATATCAGATAGTTCCCAACGCCGTGCATTCCAAAATTGCCGAGAACCACGTAGACCCTCACCAAATCGCATGATTCTATCAGCAATATGGCTATCACCTTGGTTAATTCTTTCCTGAATATCCGTAACTTTAATTTGAGGATCTGCAAGATTTTGTTTAACATATACCTTCCCTTCTTGTAGTGCCCGCCAACGCATTTGGGAATTCAGAGCAAAGTACCGCCAACGAGCATGGCGCGCAAATCTTCCATCTTTATATAGAAGAAGATGCTTGAAGTATTCGGCAGGCTTTACATCTCTAATACGCTCTGCACGAAGATCAGCATGTCCAGTCGGATATAAAGTTGAGAATGCGTATGCAATATATCCTGACGTTTAGAATTCATTGATAGGATGATTATTTATCTATGGCCATTCTACAGGACTGTTTTCGTTCTGCATATGGTCAAGAGTGTTTTGAATGACAATGTCTTCGCGATGAATCAAAGGAGGAAGTGAAACAAATGTATGCGTAATTACATCATCCTCTTCATTATGATTCAAATCTTCAGCAACTATTTCAATATTCTGAAGCTGGTCATCAATGGAACTATTGATAGGTAAGGATTAAAGAATTTCATTGTCAATTATAATATCTTCATAGTAACGATTATTTTCCTTCAACCAACATAATGCATGAGTAACCTTAGCACGGCGAACTTTAAAATCCCTAAATCCTGCCAAGTTATTTGCTGATTAATGACGTACAACAAGCACATCTAATGATGATAAATTTCAAGAGAGGTGAGTAGCGAATTCTTATACATCTTGGGAAAAATTTATTACGTTCTCATGGTATCC